>CAZKKP010000026.1:0-7640 GCA_964553295.1 uncultured Thermoanaerobaculia bacterium
GCCGGTCGCGCAGCGACCCTTGACACCGGGCAGGGCGCCGGCTACCCGCCAGGCGAATGAACGACCCGGAGGTGACCATGGCCCCGGACGACCCGGCGTGGCCCGCCCCGCCGCTGCCGGTTGTCACGAGAAACCCCGACCAGCGCCAGCAGCCACAGCACCGCCGCCCAGGCCCAGGCCCCGCGCCCGTCGCCGCCCACCGCCCCTGCCACCTGTCACCCCCACCTGTCACCCCCACCTGTCACTGCCAACTGTCACTGCCAACTGTCACTGCCAACTGTCACTGCCGACTGTCACTGCCGACTGTCACTGCCGACTGTCACTGAACCCCCACCCGGCGGGCAACGGGCAACGGGCAACGGGCAACGGACAACGGACAACGGACAACCGGCGGCGGGCGGCGGGCGGCGTGACGGTCCCCGGTTCCCGGCCTTTCAGCTCCCGGTGCCGGAGATGTCCTCGGGCGTCGCCGGCCGGCCGGGCATCCGCAGCTCGGGCACGATGGCGGCGTGAAGGGAGGGCGACACCGGTGAGAACTGTCCCTCGGCGCTGGCCAGAGCACGGCCCTCGGCGTCGACCAGCCGGGCACGACCCTGCTCGAAGCCGCCGCGGCTACCGAGGTGCTCGCCGATCACCTCGATGGGCTCATCGCCGGGGACGGGGTGGAGGAAACGCACCGAGATCCGGGCAGTCAGGCAGAGTCGTCCGACTACCACCGTGCAGGCCCAGCCGGCGGTCTCGTCGAGCAGGGCGGTGATCACGCCGCCGTGCACCCGGCCGGGGTACCCCTCGAAGCGGGGGTCGAGGCGAGTCCTGACCCGCACCAACCCGTCCTCGACCACGAAGCGCACCCCGAGCCCGATCGGGTTGCCCTCGCCGCACACGAAGCAGGTCCTCGACCACGGCAGCGCTTTCTCGGCCACGGCAGCCTCCTCCGCCGCCATGGTACTCGGCTCCTCGGGCTCGGCGGCCGATAGCGGGTCACGTAGAATCGACGGGTCCGACGAGGTGGGGGGGGCGGTGATCGAGGCGATCAAGACCAGGCTGTGGGAGGTGCTCCGCCGCAAGGAGGTGTCGCTGGCCATGGTCTACGACCGGCGGGGCCGCATACTCTGGCATCGGGGACGCGGCATCTCCGGACGCACGGTGGACGAGGCCGACGGCTTCCCGAAGAGCCTGATCCGGGCCACCCTGGCCGATCGCCGAGAGGTGGCGAGCGAAGACGTCGTGGTGACCTCGAGCGGGGCCGGGCTGCCACAGTCGGCCCGGACGCTGTTCCTGCGCAGCCTGCTGGTGCTGCCGATCGAGCGCGACTTCTACCTGTACCTCGACAGCGGCAGCCGCGAGGGGTTCTCGGCCTCCGACCTGGAGGTGTTCAGGACGCTCGGCGGCCTGCTCGGGGAGACCGTCGCCGGGATCCGGGCGGCCAGCACGGACCCGGGCGGCGTCGCCGGCTCGAGCCCGGCGATCCGGCAGGTCCGGGAGCTCCTCCTGTGCTACGCCATCGAGGACGAGCCGGTGCTGCTCCTCGGTGAGACCGGGGTCGGCAAGAACCATGTCGCCGAGCTGATCCACCGCGCCTCGGGACGGCGTGGTCGGCTGGTGACGGCGCACTGCCCGTCGATTCCGGAGAGCCTGTTCGAGAGCGAGATGTTCGGCCACCGCCGGGGCGCCTTCACCGGCGCCGGCGAAGGCGGTCCCGGGCTGGTCCAGGCGGCCGAGGGCGGGACGCTGATGCTCGACGAGGTGTCGGAGATCCCGACCTCGGTCCAGGCCAAGCTGCTGAGCTTCGTCGAGACCCGACGCTACCGTCCGGTCGGCGAGACGCGCGAGCGCGAGGCCGACGTCAGGCTGCTCGCCGCTTCCAACCGCGACCTGGCAGCAGAGGTGCGCGCCGGCCGCTTCCGAGCCGACCTCTACTACCGCCTCAACGTTCTGCCCATCGAGATCCCACCGCTGCGCGAGCGACCGGAGGACCTCCGCGACCTGGTGGAGCATCACCACGGGCTCCTCAGGAATGTGCGACCCGGCGCCCAGTTCTTCGAGACCCTCGCCCGCCACACCTGGCCCGGCAACGTGCGCGAGCTGATCCAGGTTCTGAAGCGGGTCGGCATCCGCCATCCCGGACCCGAGATCGGGGCGGAGGTCGCGGAGATGCTGCTGGCGAGCCCCGAGGTCGCCCGCGGCGCTGAGAACCCACCGACCGCGGAGGTCGAGGCCGCCATTCGGGACGGCGCCAGCTTCTGGGACTCCGCCTGGCGGGCCTTCCTCGACCGTGACCTCAACCGGGAGCAGCTGCGCGACCTGCTGCGGCGGCACTTCGCCGACCAGGGCGGCAGCCTGCGCCGGCTGGCCGAGGCCCTGCACGTCGAGGACGCCGACTACGCGCGCTTCGTCTCCGCCCTGCACAAGTACGACGTCCACCCCGGCCACTGACCCGACGCCCGACCCTTCCCGGTCCCGCGCCCGCCCCCGCCCCCGCCGCCGGAGGATTCACCACGGAGGCACAGCGGTCCACAGCGCGACCCAAAGACAGGAGTTGAACCACAGCGGCACAGAGACACAGAGGGGCGGCGCGAGCTCCGCGATGGCGTTCCAAGTGATTCTCCAAGAGACTCTTGAGGGGAGTTCCTGCCAGGTGTCACCGCGGGAGTGACCCACGTCGCACCCGGGAGTAGCACAGGGTGAGGCTCACAGTTCTGCGGACACTCGGAACGCCGCTGTGGGATACCCGCCGCCTCTCGGTGCCCCTTTGCCTCTGTGGTGAGGAGCCGGGAGTGGTAGAATGCTGACGCTGGTGAAGACGTCCCGGAATCTTCCAAAGCGGGCATGCAATGACCTCGTCAGCTCGCGCAGTGGGAGTATTGGCGGCTTTTCTCTTGACTGCTGGTGCTTTGGTCGCGCATGCGTTTGACGACGCGGCCATGAAGGAGCAGCTCGCACGGTTGAACCCAGGCCGTGCCGAGGGCAACCTGAACCTCCCCCCGCCTGCGGTGGTGGAAGTCCTCCAGGCCTCCATCGGCTGCAACCAGTCGGTGGATTTCGACGCCGGTCTACCCAGCGACTGGGCAGTGGTGAGCAACGAGCCTTCGGGCCCGCAGTGGGGAACCCTGGCCAGCTGCGGCGAGAGCGGGAACTACACCAACGGTGCTGCAGACGTCGCCTGTGTCTCAAGCGACATCTTCGGTAGCGCCGAGATGGACTCCGAGCTCCGTACGCCGGCCTTCTCGACCGTCGGGCAAGCGTCGGTGACCCTTGACTTCACCGCCAATTACCAGAACTTCGCCAATTTGGACTTCCTCGACGTCGACGTCAGCGTCGACGGCGGGACCGGCTGGACCAACGTCCTGCGCTGGAACGAGGACCATGGCGCTTTCCGGGCACAGCCGGGCGAGAACGTCAACCTCGACATCAGCGCGGTTGCGGCCAACCAGGCGAGCGTGATCATCCGCTGGCGCTACTACGACCCGAACACGGGAGACTTCAACTGGTACGCGCAGGTGGACGATGTCGCTGTGACATGCGTCGTCCCGGTGGATCTCCAGTCGTTCGAGGTCGAGTAACCGGCAAACCGGAACCCCACCAGGGACCCCGGGCTTGAATACCTGACGATGCTGGGTGAGCGCCGCTCGCCATGTGCACCGGTGGCTCGAATCTGCGGCCGGGTCAGGGCATGGGCGGGGCGAGCGCGGTCAGGCGGGCGACGACCTCGGCGTCCGACGGACGGGCGGCGGGGTCGGTGGCGAGCATGGACAGCACCAGGCGCTCGAGGTCCTCGGGGATCTCGGGCCGCAGCTGGCGCGGTGGGACGACCTCGCCGCGCAGGATCTGCTGGATGACCTCGACCGGGGTACCGCCGGGGAAGGCGGGCAGGCCGGTGAGCACCTCGTAGGCCACGGCGCCCAGCGCGTAGACGTCGCTGGCCGCGGTGAAGCGCTGCTCGGTGACCTGCTCCGGAGGCAGGTAGGCCAGGGTGCCGAGGATGGCACCAGTCTCGGTGAGGCGAGTCAGGGACTGTGAGCGGGCCAGCCCGAAGTCGAGCAGCTTGACGAAGTGCGGGTCGCCGTCGCGCTCGACCAGCACGACGTTGGCCGGCTTGAGGTCGCGGTGGAGCACGCCCTTGGCGTGGATCGCCGCCACTACCTCGGCGAGCTGGCGCAGAATGTGCAGCGCCTGCGCCAGCGGCAGCCGTTCGCTGCGCTGGACGAGGCCCGCCAGGGACGGGCCCTCGAGCAGCTCCATGGCGATGAAGAGCCGGCCCGAGTCGTCGCCGCGCTCGTGCACGCGAACGATGTGGGGATGGTCGAGCTGGTCGATCACCGCGGCCTCGTGGAGGAAGCGGCGTCTGACCGTGGGGTCCGCGGCGTGCTCGTCGCGGATCAGCTTGAGGGCGAAGGGCTGACTTCGGTCGACCAGGCTGTCGGCGCGGTAGACCACGCCCATGCCGCCCTCGGCGAGGGTGTCGACGATCCGGTAGTGCCCGACCAGACTCTTGCGCTTCCAGAAGCGCAGCAGGTCGCGGTAGCGGCGCAGCAGCGCCACCACGGCGGCCAGCGTCGCCAGCAGGACGACCAGGATCAGGTTGCCGCGGAGCCGGGCGCGGCTCGCCTCGAGACGGCGGATCTCGTTCTCGCGGGCGAGGAGCTCGTTCTCGCGTGCTCGCGCCTCCACCTGGTAGCGGGCCTCGAGCTCGGCGACGCGGTCGTTGGAGCGCTCGTTGAGGTAGACCTCACGGGCGTCGGCGGCGTCCCGGGCGTAGCCGAGAGCGGTCTCGAAATCGCGGGTCTCGGCGTGGAGGGTGGCGAGGTTGACCAGCAGCTCGTGGATGATCGTCGCCGCACCGGTCTCGCGAGCCATCGCGAGCGCCTGCTCGAGAGACGGGCGCGCTTCGTCGAACCGACCGAGATGGGTCAGGCAGATGCCGATGTTCTGCAGGCTGATAGCGGTCTCCTGCCGGACCCCGATCCGCTCGCGCTGCGCGAGGGCCTGGCGATGGAGTTCGAGGGCGCCCTGGTAGTCGCCCCGCACCCGCCTGACGCTGCCGGTGTTGTCGAGAGCGTCGGCCTGGGCGGCCGGGCTCCCGATCCTCCGTCCGAGCTCAAGGGCCCGGTCGTAGAGTTCGAGGGCCTCGTCGTAGCGCTCCCGGCGTCGGGCGAGGTTGCCGAGGCTGAGGTAGCCGCCGGCCATACTGTCGATGTTGCCGACCTGGGTGTGCAGCTCGAGGCCCCTGCGGTAGTACTCCTCGGCCCGGTCGAGCTGGTCGAGCTTGACGAAGATGTTGCCGATGTTGGCGGCGCTGCCGGCCGCCGAGTTGAGGCGGCCGGCTCGCTCGTCGCGCGCCAGGGACTCGAGCAGGTGGTCGAGGGCGCCCTCGAAGTCGCCGAGCCGGTACATCGCGATGCCGAGGTTGTTCAGCGTGCCTGAGATCTCGGCCTTGTCGCCGAGCTCGCGCTCGATCACGAGAGCTTCCCGGTGGACCTCGAGAGCGTGGGCGAAGTCGCCGCGGTCGTAGTGCACGTTGCCGACGTTGCTCAAGGTCCGGGCGACGCCCACCTGGTTTCCCAGCTCGCGGTCGATGGCCAGGCTTCGCTCGTAGAACTGGAGCGCCTCGTCATACTCGTTGAGCATCCGGTGGCCGACGCCGATGACGTTGAGCGAGGAGGCGATCCGCTCGCGTTCGCCGAGCTGCTCGAAGATCGCCAGGGCCTCCTCGGCGTGGGCGATGGAGGCGCGGTGCTCGCCGGCGATGCTGTCCGCCACCGCGAGGTTGCGCAGCGCCGCACCTTCCCCCTTGCGGTCGCCCAGGGCCCGGGCCAGCGCCAGGGCCTCCTGCCCGTAACGCCGGCCGACCTCGACGGAGCGGAAGCTGGCGCTGTAGGCGAGCTCGACGAGCACCTCGAGGCGTTCGGCGCCGGCGGCAGTCTCGAGGCGGGCCTCGAGTTCCTCGACGGTGCTCTCCCCGGCGCTGGGCGCCGCCGCGGCGCCGAGAAGCACCAGCAGCCCCGCCGTGATCAGCGGGCGCCAGAGGCCGGTCGACATCGAGCCGTGCTGCATGAGCTGCTCCGAGAGGGGGGGAGTATACCAGGGAGAAGATTGTACTCCGATCTCTTGTGACAGACATCACCATTGAATGGCGGCTGATGTCTCGAGACGGTGTCGGTTGTCGCTGAACCGTGCGGTGGCCGTTCCCGGGTTGCCGCCACCCTGGGAGATACCCACCGCAACGGACGGGATACCCGGGGCGGTATCCCCGGGCTCATGTGGCGTCGCCGCATGGGCGTCGACGCTGGCACCCGAGTTGCTGTGTCCGGAGGCTGGGCGCCGGGGCTGAACCGGTCGCCAGGAGGTCGCCATGACTCAGCACGCCGTCGCGTTCGCCCTCATCCTCGGACTGGTCTTCACCGCCGGACCGGTTGCCGCTGGCGACTGGCTCCACTTCGGCGCCGACTCGGTCTACTCCGGCCACGCTCGTGGCGAGAGGCTGATCTCGCCGGACACCGTCGGCGACCTCGAGCGCCGCTGGGGCCTGAGCTGCGACGACGGTTACTTCTTCGTGATCTCGAGGTCGCCGGCGATCCACGACGGCACGCTCTACACCTCGGGCGCCGGCGCCCGCCTCACGGCCTACGACGCCGCCACCGGTGAGGAGCTCTGGCAGTTCGGGCAGGGGAACTACGGCTGGGCGCCGCCGCCCACGGTGACCGCGAACGGCGCCGTGCTCTACTTCGAAGGCAGCTACCCCACCGAGCTGTACGCCGTCGACGGCGCGACCGGCGCCGAACTCTGGCAGGCGCCGCTCGGCTTCGACCTCGGCTACACCAACAGCGCGCTGGTCACGGTGGACGAGGATCGCGAACTGGTCTACCTGGTCGAGGAGCCCTTCGCCCCGGGCGCAGGCAAGCTGTGGGCCCTGGAGCTGGCGACCGGCGAGGTCGCCTGGTACCTCGGCCCGGCGACCGACGGCATGGGCTTCAAGGGCGACTACCCGCTGCTCCATGGAAGCGACCTGTACGTCGTCGCGGAGGTCGACGAGGAGTACTGGCAGCGCGACCGCGCCGTGGTCGTCGACCCGGACACCCGACAGGTCGCGGCCGAGTTCATCCGGCCGACGGATCTCGAGTTCCACGACATCTCGGCGCTGTCGATCTGTGGCGGCCGGCTCCTGGTGAACTACTGCGACCGCGACGACGTCTTCGAGTCCGAGGGCGTCCTGGTGGCCTATGACCTGGCGACCCGGGCTGAGTCCTGGCGCCACGAGTTGCCCAACGCCCTCACCGGCAAGGTGGCGTGCAACGACGACCTCGACGTGGCCTACGTTCCCAGCGAGCCCCACCTCGACGCCCTCGAGGTCGGGGCGGGGGCGCGTCGCTGGCGGTACACCGGCTACTCGCCGATCCTCAGCCCCTCGATCGCCAACGGGGTGGTGTTCTTCATGTCGGACACCAACATGTACGCCGTCGACGAGGCCACGGGCGACCGGTTGCTGCGGTTCCCGCTGGGCGCCGAGGTGTATCCGACCAACCAGGTGGCCATCGCCGACGGCATGGCCTACTTTCCCAATGCCGAATTTCTGATTGGGGCCGCCGACTACCCCAATGCCCAAGGGGCGTTGCCCTGCCACAATCCGGCGTGGCTCAATC
>CAZKKP010000026.1:7650-18286 GCA_964553295.1 uncultured Thermoanaerobaculia bacterium
TGGCCTACTTCTCGGGCTACGCCGGAACCTGCGACCTCTTTGCCCTCGGGCTGGCGGGGGGCGGACCGGCGGACGAGGCAGACGGCGTGATTCCTGCGGCGGCTTCCAACGCGGGCGCCGGTGGGACCTTCTGGGGCACCACGGTGTGGGCCTTCCAGGACGCCGCCGACACTGCCACTCTGATCCTGCGCGCGGGCACCGAGGCGCTGCCGGCGGGCCAGGTGACGCCGGTGGGGGTCTCCGTTCCGCGCGGCCGGGTGGTTCGCGTCGACGACGTGCTGGCGCGCTTCCCGCAGGTCGTCCCCCCGGCCGCCGTGTTCTACCGCTGGGAGGGCATCG
This sequence comes from uncultured Thermoanaerobaculia bacterium, assembly GCA_964553295.1. GTDB lineage: Bacteria > Acidobacteriota > Thermoanaerobaculia > Thermoanaerobaculales > Sulfomarinibacteraceae > CAZKKP01. The sequence goes on from CAZKKP010000026.1 coordinate 7,990, forward strand.
AGCCGGAGCGAGCGATGGTCGCCAGCCGGAACTTCACCTCCGCCCCCGGAGGGGGCGCCGGCACCCTGGGCCAGGGAATCCCGGGGGTCGACCTGGAGACGTTGCCGGCGGCCGCCGCGAGTCAGATCGTTCCCCTGTCCGCCGACGAGAGCAGGGTTCGCTCGAACCTGGGCGTGGCCAACGCCGGCGACGAGACCACAGAGGTGCGGGTGCGGGTGCGGTCGGCGTCAGGCGCGGTCCTCGGCGAGATGCGGTTCACGCTGGCGGCCGGCGCCTGGCGGCAGCTCAACCGGGTGCTCGACCTGGTCGGGGTGACAACGGCGCCCGGGCTCTACGCCGAGGTCTCGGCCGAAGGCCCGGCCGGCGCCCGGCTCGCCGTCTACGCCTCGCTGGTGGACAACGCCACCGGTGATCCGACGTACATGGCGGCACAGCAGCCACCGTCGAGCGGCGAGCTGCTGGTGCCGGTGGCCGCCCACAACCCGGGTCAGGCGGGCACCCAGTGGGTGACCGACCTCGCCCTGGTCAACTGGAGCGGCGGCGACGGGATGGCCTGCGACGTCGACCTGCTCGCCGAGGGGCTGGCCAACCACCCGGCCCCGTTCGCCTCGACCACATTCCAGCTCGGCGCCCTCGACCAGCTCGTCCTGCCCGACGTGATCCTGTCGGTGTTCCGTGAGAGCCGCCGCAAGGGCGCGCTGGCGATCCAGGCCTCCGGGACCGCCGTCTGGAGCCGGACCTACAACGCCGGCGACCAGGGCACCTACGGCCAGGGCATGCCGGGGCTCGCGGTTTCGGAGCACCGCCTGGCCGGCGGCGACCGGGGATACCTGGTGGGGCTCGAGGAGAGCGGAGCCTTCCGGACCAACCTCGGTCTGGTCAACACCTCCATCCAGCCGTGTGCCGTGACGGTCGAGCTGTACTCGGCGTCCGGCGCGCGGCTGGCCACGGTCGCCAGAACCCTACCGCCACGGGGAATGGAGCAGCTCGCGGCGCCCTTCGCGGCGGTCGGCGGCGTGGTCGACGGCCGCGTCGTCGTGACCTCGGACCACGGCGTCGTCGCCTACGCCAGCGTCGTCGACAACGCCACCGGCGACGCCACCACGGTGCTCGCGCGGAAAATCCGGTGAAGGAGACGCGATGCCCATGACTCTCGTTCGCTCCCCAGCACAAGCTCCCGCCCCCCTCCGCCCACTGCCCCGAGGCCGCGGGCTGCAGCCTCGACCACCGTCGGTGCTGGCGGCGCTGCTCGTCGCACTGTGCTGCTCCGGCGCAGCCGACGCCCGCCGGCCGCGGCTCGAGGTGGCACTACAGGTGAGCTCGACGCCCCCGGGCGCTCTGGTCTCGGTGCACCGCACGGCGACCCCCGCCGAGAGCGGTCCGCGGACGGTCGCCGGGACCACGCCCCTGGCGACCACCCTCGACCTGGGGGAGGAGCGGCGGCTGTGGCTCGAGCTGGAACGGCGTGGCTTCCGGCCACAGATGGTCGAGATCAGCCCGGAGAGCTCGTCGCTGCACGTCGAGCTGACGCCCGTGGTCGGCGAGGTCGCCGGCGCGCCCAGCAAGGGCGGTCCGCTGCGCATCGCGGTGCTCGAGCCCGAGCTCACCGTGATCCGTCGCGGCTTCGCCCACGAGTCGGTGGACGAGGAGGCGTCGCGGGCCCTGGGGCTGGCGCTCGCCGCCGCCGTCCGCGGCATCCTGGCCGAGCGGGGCGCCGAGCTCGTGGCGGACCACGCCGGGGTAGCGCCGAAAGCGCTGTGGCGCGACGCCCGGACCGCGATGAGGATGCTCGACCCCGTCCGGCTGCCCTACCTGAGCGAGGCGCCGAGGCTCGAGACCCGGTCCGGGCGGAACGCCGCCGCCGCTGTCGGAGACCAGATCGGGGCAGACGCGCTGCTGCTCGTCACGGGCAAGGAAAACCTCGAGACCGGCGGCATGAAGGTCGGCAAGGTCGGGCTCTCGGTGGCGGGAACCGCGGCGAGCTACGGCTCGGCACACAGCGCCGCGTCCGCGCGCGGCGACTCCTTCTTCGTCTACAACGTGTTCGTGCCCACCTTCGCCCAGGGGCTCGTCGTCCAGGCGCTGCTCGTCGACGTTGCCAGCGGCGAGGTGCGGTGGCTCGACGGCGGCCTCTGGCGGCCGGCATCGCCCGCCGACTCCGAGTCCCTCACCGCCCTCGCCGCCGACCTGCTTGCCGGCCTCGAGCCTGTCGCCAACGAGCCCGAACCCTCGACTCCGAAGGAGACCCCATGAGAACCAAGATCGTCCTGCTCGTCGTCGTCGTCGCCTTCCTGACCTCCATCGCCCTCGCCGCCACGGTGAAGATGCCCCCGGCGCCGACGGTGACCGTGGAGGGCGCCACGCCCCACGGGCTGACCGTGGCGCTGGTGGTGAGCCCGGAGCTCCGGGACGCCATCCACGTCGTCAAGACCAGCCCCTTCGACACGATGAAGTTCGCCACCGGCGCCTTCACTGCCGACCTCTTCCGCCAGAGCCTGCCGGCGCTGTTCGCCGGGCTCGAGGTGGTGGAGGCCGAGCCCGCCCAGGTCACGACCGACCTGGTGCTCGAGCTGACCATCGTGAGCTTCGACCTGGTCATTCCCCATCCCGCCTACAACCCCTACGTCAGTTCGGTCGTGTACCGGGTGGAGGTGCGCGACGCCAGCGGCGAGAAGGTGTTCACCCAGACTGCCACCGGCTCGGGCCAGACGAGCAAGGGCATGATGTCCGGCTTCAAGGCCAAGGGACTGTCCGCCGAGGCCGCCAAGCTCGCCATGGTCGACGCCGCCACCCAGATCCTCGAGGGCCTCGCCGAGGCCGAGGAGCTACAGGATCTGACCGCAGCCGACTGACGGCCCACCGGTCCCGAGAACGCCTCCGAGACGGTTGAAGATCATCGGGCCTCGCAGCTTGGCACTCTGCGGGTGTACCATAACGGTATGGCCAACCTGACCATCGCTTTGCAGGCCCTGGTGGCGACCTCCATCTTCTTCGTGTGGGTGGTCCGCTACGCCAACATCGTGGACGAATTCGCGCAGTATGGCCTGCCCAACCGGCTGAGGGACCTCGTCGGTATCCTGAAGATGACCTTCGCCCTGTTCCTGTTGATCGGGATTGAGCGCGGCTGGTTCGCGGTTCTCGGCGGCATTGGCATCGCCGTGCTCATGGGAGCGGCCGTCGTCACCCACGTGCGCGTGAAGAACCCCGTCTTCAAGATGCTGCCAGCCTCGACGTTGTTGATGGTCTCGGCCCTTATCGCCTGGCTCAACTACCGGATTCTGGCGGGCTGAGCCTGCTCGTCAGGCTGACTCATCGAAATGCGGCGACCAGCGCGAGCGCGATGACGCTTCGCACCGTCCACGCCACGGCCCGAACCCAGTTCGTGCGGGTCAGCCGCCGAAGGGCCGCCGCGTCGAATCCCGTTTCGAGCTGGCGATGGGCCGGCACCTGCCAGAGCCAGGTGCTGATCCAAATGACGCCAACCAGGGCCAGTCCGATCCAAGCCAGCAGGCCGCCTACGACCCATGCGACCGCCACCGCGGACGCCAGCTCAGCCAGCATCGGACCTGCGACGACCCAGCCAGTACGCCGGACGTTCTCGCGTTCGTACTCGGAGAACCCGAGGTGCCCGACGCGGGAGAACAACGGGTAGTGCACGACTTGCACGAACCAGACCACCCCCGCCATGTACAGCGTCGCCGCCGCGTGCACCATCAGGAGACTCACGCTCGCTTCGGCTACCGTCACGACACAACCGCCAGCACGGCCTCGGCAGCGGCCCAACCCGAGAGCGCCGCACCCTCGACCCGCGGGCCACCAAACGCGTCGCCCGCGAGCACCAGCAAAGGACCCTGACCGAGGGTCAAACAGGAGCGTTCATCTACCTGCAACGGCTTGCTGTAGAGCCAGCCGTGAACCTGGAACTCGCGCACCTTTGCGCCCAACCAGTCGTTCGCCGCGTCGAGCAGCCGGTGGCCGCTTTGCTGCCGGTCGCGCTCCCAGTGTTCCAAACTGAAGGCGTGAGTGGCGTGAACCGTGACAGCGGGCTCCGCCGAGATCCCCTTCAACTGATTGTCCGCGATCCAGGCGATCGGGCCGTCGTCAGGCGCCAGGCCGCCTGGCGGCGCCAGCCGCGACGGGCCCGCCAGAACTGCCATCACGGCCAGGCAGCGCTCGTACTCAAGACCCTCGAGCCTGGTGTGGATCTCCGGCTGAAGGGACACGGCGCCAGCCTTCAGGATCGCCAGCGACTGCGGCACGGGCGGCGTCAGCACCACAGCGCGGGCGGGGCACACCTCGCCGGTCGAAGTCTCCGCGATCCAACCATGCCGTGACGCTCTCAACGCCACGACGCGTGTGTCCAGCATGATCGCGAGGCCGCGAGCCTGGTGCTTGGCGACCGAGGTCATGGCGGGGTGTCCCCGCCAGCGCGCGTGCCCGTCAGGTCGCTCGGCAGAGCCACGATGCCATTCCTCGACGACCTCGGCGCGGCGGCAATCCTCGACCAGCGCTGCGAAACGTGGTGTCCGGGCCGTGATGAACTGCGCGCCATGGTCGAACGTGGCCCCGCCGATCCGTCGGCTCGCCAGCCGTCCGCCGACGCCTCGGCCCTTGTCGAGCACCAGCACCCGGCAGCCGGCGCGCTGAAGCTCGGCGGCCGCGGTCAGCCCAGCCATTCCGGCGCCGACGACCAGTACGTCGGCGGTCCTACCGGTCTCCTTCGTCATCTCAGGACATCCTACTCCACGACGGCAACACCCACCGTTGGAGCATCCGGACACACGCTCCCTCGTCTGAGGCGTCGTCCGGGATCGCAGGAGCAGCTTCCTGAACCACGATCTCACCTGGGAGGATTCGGGAACGGCGGCCGCCTGCCCGCCTCGCGGTCACGCCAGTTCCCGGTCGAACTCCGGCGGGCCTATCGTGACGATTCCCAGGTGCCCATCCACTGTGACCACGTCGCCATCGTGAAGTTGCTCCACCGCGCGGACGACCCCGTTGACGCAGGGGATCCCCATCTCGCGCGCGATGATGGCCCCATGGATCAGCATGCCGCCGCGTCGCTCCACGACAGCGGCCGCCAACGGCACCAGGTGGGTCATCATTGGCTGAATCGCGTCGCACACCAACACGTTGCCGGCTCGGAATCTCCCGATGTCTTTCCCGGCCGTGATCCGGCAGACCCTGCCGCTCGCCAGGCCCGGCGAGGCCGGCTGACCAATGAGCTGTCGAGGGGTGTCCTGCGAGAGGACATCGACCCTGGCATGCTCCGGAGTTGCGGCAGGCAGGTCGAGCACGGCGCCAGGGGCTTGAAGTGCCGCGGCGATGGCGCGCACTGTGTCGTCACCGCGTCGTGGCTCCTGCCGAAGCCGACCGGTAGCGTGCAGCCGGTCGAGCGCCATCGTGACGGCGCGATTCAACTGACTCTCCACGCGACTGAGCAGCAGGTTGTCATCGTCGCGCAGCCGCCAGCTTACCCTCCCGATTCTCAGCACCTCGGCCGCCTCATCGTGGCGTGCCGGGCCGACGGCGTTGAACAAACGCGCCTCCAGCTCGACACGGCCGACGCCCTGGCCGGACTCCGCTGGACGAGCATCGCGGGGGGGGGCGTCCGCCAGCTCGAGCAACGTGTGCAACAGCAGATCCGGGCGATCCAGCAGACGCTCGGCGCCGTACATGACGTCCATGAATCGGGAAGCCAGCACATCGAACGCGTCGAGAAAACCCGGGCCGCCCGAACACTCACAAACCGACTCCAGCGTCTGGCGCCACGTCGTCGCGCCGGCGCCGGTCAGGGCGACGCAGGCGCCCGAGATGGCGTGCCTGAGCCCGGGATTCTCGCGCAGCGTTGCCGCGAGATCGGCCATGGCCTGGTTGCGCCGCGAGGCGATCATGTCCACCGACTTCAGCAGTCCGACGAACTCGTACGGATCGTCAGGACGTACCGCATCGGTGTAGTACCGGCCGAGCTGCCGGACGCCATGGGCCAATGGAATGAACTCGTCCCAATAGATGCCCTTCCACCGGCGCAGCGATTCGGACCGCTCGAGCAGAGTCGCGGCCAGCTCGGCATCGGCGTATGCGGCGAGATCCTGCGAGGCCAGACGCATGCCTTCCGATTCGAGGGCGGGAATCAGTTCGCCGGAGACGCGGACCGCGAGCTCAGAGAGACGTCGCAGATTCGGCCGCAGAGTGAGGTACCAAGCTCGCTCGTCTTCAGCGTCAGGCCCCGCGGCCGTGATGGGCCGGGCCTGGAGCACCACAGTGTCCGGCGATCGACCGGTCCATTCGACGTCGGGCGGCCACCCAAGCAGCGCCTCGATCCGGCTGAGCACGCCGAGCAGGTGTCCCAGATCCCGCGCGTCCAGCAGCGGCTCGTCGGTGCCCGAACCACGGCGCCCCGGCCGCCACGCGATCAGCTCGCCCGAGGTTCGCTTCAGGGTCCAGTGATCCGGATCCACCGAGCCGTCAACCAGCGCCGCGCACGGGCCCGGAACGGCCTCGATCACGGCGCAGTCGGCGTTCGGGCTGCGTGGATCGCGGTTGAAGGCGACGCCTGAACAATCCGCCAGCTCCACGGCCTGGACGAGCACTGCCATCCGGCTCCGGTTCACGTCGAGCGACAGCTCGCGTCGATAAAGGAGCGCAGCATCCGACCACAGCGAGGCCCAGACCGTCCGCACTGCATCGAGGACGGCACGATCACCCTTCACCCCGACGATGGACTCGTGGAGCCCGGCAAAGGACAGCCGCTGCGAGTCCTCCCCGGGCGCCGACGAGCGAACGGCGACGGCGTCATCGCCGATGTGGTCCGCCAGGGCTCGGCGGATCTGCTCGGCGATGGCATCCGGGAGGCTGGCTTTGAGGAAAGCGGATCGGATCCGCAGCGCGGCGTCCCACAGCTCCTCCCACCGCATGGCGTCGAGGGGCTTACGGCCCAACTCCATCGCGATGGGCCCGCTCAGGCCGGCCTCGGCGATGAAGCGTTCGTAGGCCCTCGTCGTGATGCAGAATCCCCGGGGAACCCTGAATCCCGCCTGGATGAGCGAACCGAGCCTGGCGGCCTTACCGCCAACCAGCCCGTCTTCCGCACCAGTAACCTGCGCCAGGGGAACTATGCAGGACGGGTGGGAACCCACTGCCGGACCTCTTGAAAACGGGTGACGTGAAGGTACCGAACGATGTCGACGCGGAAGAGACCGCAGGACGGGGAGTGGACGAACGTGTTGAGGTAGGGGTGCCGGTCGGTGAGCAGCCGGGACCATTGCTCAAGCTCAGGTCCCGCCGCCACCTCGTGCGCGCGGCCGGTCGCGGTCACGGCTTCGACCTCCATGAGCTGACCTGGAAGCGCTGATCGGTTGTCGACGACGAGCGCCACGTGGGCGCACTCCGAGAGCAGGCGGTACTTCCTGGTGGCCCTCTGCGTCGCGAAGACCGCCGAATCGAGGTCAGCAGACATGGCGAAAGCCACCAGCGAACCGTAGGGCTGCCCCTGGCCCTGCGTGCACAGCACACCGTACAGCTGGCCGTCGACGAGCCGCCTGATGATCCTGTCGAGGTCGTCACCCGAACCATGGTCCGGGGCGGCCTCGCCCGCGATCTCGTCCGGGACGCGCATGTCTCTCTTCTCTCTCCCCAGGCCGTCTGCGGCTCGTGCTCACCCCGCGACCTGCCCCGCGCGCAGCCCTCAGCGGCGACGCGGACAACTCGCCGTCGGCACGGTGGCCCACCGTCTGAAGCGTTCGTGATCGAGAGATGCCATCGACTGCTGATGTTATCAGAGAGCGACCGGTCGTTCGTTCGTTAAACCATGTGGCCCTCGGGCGAAGTGCCGAGAGTCACCCTGAACGGCGCGGCGGAGACGGCCCGGGGGACGCGGGCCGGGCGGCGAATGTCCGGGCAGGCGGCGACGTCGGTCAGTACCGCAGCACCAGGACGATGCGCTGATGGGCCTCGAGACGGCCGTCCGGGATGAACACCACGCGGCCCCGCTTCCTGAGAACTTCCTCGATGACGTCGTCGACCGCGTCGTCGATCACCCCTTCAGCGGTCGCATCCTCCGCCGGAGTGAGCAGCAGCCCCGACGCGTCCAGACGTCCGGGGACGTGAGGGGCAGCGGGAACACGCGTGCGATGTCCGCGTTCACGAAGAGCGCCAGCCCGTCGAGTGCGTTGACCAGGGTGAGGCCTTCGACCAATCCCCCCAGGCGCGCCACAAGCGGCGCGACCTCGCGCGCTCCGAGCTCCCGCTGGAGGCGCTCGGACACCTGCTTCGCCAGGTTCTACAACCGGATCGGGTCCTGCCGGTTCTCCGGCGCGGTGCGATGGGTACGGGAGAACCTGGCAGCGGTGGTGGCGTGCGAGTTTCAGGAAAACGCGCCCTGGGACTTCACCACTCCGTACTACGCGGCGATCCTCGCCGAGCTTGAAGCCGGCGAGCTGCGCGAGCGTGGCCGGGTTGTGTTCCGCAGCGACTCCGACTGGCTGACGATCAGCGAGCAGCAGGTGACGGCGCCTTCGGCCTTGGCGAGCTCGGACACGTCGACGGTGACGAGGTCGAGGCCGAGGTCGGCGAGGCGGTCGGCGGTCCGGGGATGGGCGCTCGGGTAGACCACCCGCGCGCCGATCCTGAGAGCGTTGGCGGCGAAGGGCTCCGCCGGGTCGACCGCGATGGCCTGGAGGCCGGAAAAGGCCGCCGGGTCGACCCAGGCCGGGTTGAGGAGGAGTCGCTCGTCGTCGACCGCCGTCACCGCGGTCTTGAGGTGGAGGCAGCCGGTCATCGGCACCGCCTGCACCCCGTAGCCGTGGGGCCCGAGGAGGGCGGCGAGCTGTGCAACACCAGCCCGGTCGCTGCGCGACGACAGCCCGACCCACAGCCGACGACCAACCCGCAGCACGTCGCCGCCGTCCAGAGTCGCCGGGGCCTCGAGCCGAGCGACGACGCGCCAGCGGGCGAGCACCGCGGCGACGGCCTCGACCTCGGGTCGGCGGGAAACGGCGCCCGGCCGGGTGACCACCGCCACCTCCTCAAGCACCACCGCGGTGTCCTCGACGAACACCGCGTCGGGAAGACCAGCCGCCTCGGGCAGACGGTGAACCTCACAGCCGCAGGACCGGAGCACCGCCTCGTAGGCCGCGTGCTGCCGCCGGGCCCGCTCGACCAAGATCGGCTGTCGATCGAGGTGAGTGAGCTCGCACTGCCCGAGGCACGAGCTGACGGCCCGGGTGACGGCGATCGGCGCCATGCCCGGCACTATAGGACATCTCGGACGCCTCACCAGGATCGTCTCGCGGTCGTCAGCGTAGAGAACCGGTCGCGGCGCTTGATACCATCGACCGGTGCCCTCGACCACGCCTCCGCTCCGCCGGCCGACGCTTCGCCATCGCTCACGGCGCCGAGCAACGAGGCTCCCCAGAGGCTCTCGCTCCACCCCGGCATCGCCTGCCGGCCGGGATGGCGGGAATGTCGACCCCTGATCGATCACCTGTGAGGAGGGGACCATGCCACTCTCCATTCGCCGCGTCGCCTACTTCCACACCGCCGTTCGCGATCAGCCGAGGGCGGACCGGGCTCGCCGCCCTGACGGGCTCAGGCTGCGGCCCGGACGTCCCGGACGATGAGGCCGTCGCGGATCTCGACGACCCGGTCGGCACGACGGGCGAGGGCCTGGTCGTGGGTCACGACCACCAGGGTTCTACCCTGGCGCCACAGCTGGGTGAGCAGCGACATGACGTCCGAGCCGGAGGTCGTGTCGAGGTTGCCGGTGGGCTCGTCGGCGAGCACCAGATCGGGCTCCATGACCAGCGCCCGGGCGATCGCGACCCGCTGCATCTGACCGCCGGAGAGCTCGGTGGGCCGGTGCTCGAGGCGGTCGCCGAGGCCGACCTTCTCCAGACTCTCGGCGGCCCGGCGGCGGCGGTCCCCGCGGGAGACGCCGCCGAACAGCATCGGCAGCTCGACGTTCTCCAGGGCGGTCAGCTGTGCCAGCAGGTTGAAGCTCTGGAAGACGAAGCCGACCCTGCGGTTGCGTACGTCGGCGAGGCGGTCGCGGTCGAGCCCGGCGACCCGCTCCCCGGCGAGGCGGTAGTCGCCGGCGGTGGGCGTGTCCAGACACCCGAGCAGATTGAGCAGGGTCGACTTGCCCGAGCCCGACGGGCCGACCAGGGCGACGAACTCGCCCCGCCCCACCTCGAGATCGACCCCGCGCAGGGCCTCGACCCGGATGGCGCCGATCTCGTAGACCTTGCGGATGCCGCTCATGGCGATGATCAGGCCGGCGTCGTGCGCGTCCGGCAGG
>CAZKKP010000027.1:0-12265 GCA_964553295.1 uncultured Thermoanaerobaculia bacterium
CCCATGGTGGTGGTCGCACCGGCGCTGATCGCTGCCCTGGCCGCGCTCGCCGCCGTGAGCCTGCCGGCTCGCCTGGCCCTGTACCGCGGCTACTTCGACGTCGACCGCGGGCTCGTCGCCCAGGTCGAGGCCGCCGGGATCGAACGCGGACTCGTCCTGTTCGGCGACCGCGACTGGCGCGACTGGCTGCGCGCCGCCCCGCTGAACCGGCCCGGGCCTGATCCGGCTGTCGTCTTCGTCAGGGCCGTCGAGGACGACGGGGAGCTGCTCGCCGGGATGGCCGACCGCGAGCCCCGGTGGTGGTCGGACGGTGAGCTCCGCCGGCATCCTCCGCTTGCTCTCGACGACCGTGTAGACCTACCCTGAGCCGGTGACGCGTGGAACGCGACCCTGCCGGTGTGGTGGGCCCGCTGATGGCGCTGCCCACCCCAGGGTCGGCTGCGCCCGGAGGTCGGGGCGATGACCGGGAGCCCCGCATCACCCGCCGCCGGCGAGCGGAGGTCGAGACCGCTCCTGAGCCGGGTCCTGCGCGACCTCGTCCTCGCCAGCGGGGTGGCCCTGGTCATCGTCGTCGGCATCCACCACCTCGACGCCCGCGAGCAGGGCCGGCTGCTCACCGAGATCCGGGCCGCGGCCGGCGACGGGCTGACCCTCGACGAGCGCATCGAGGCCTACGAGGCCTCGATCCGCCGCTCGGTCCTGGTCCAGCTTCCCCTGCTCGCCGCCGCCGGCGGCCTGCTCGTCGGCTTCGCCTGTCGCGAGCGGCGCTGGGCCTGGCTGACAGGGATCGCCGGCGCGCTGCCCTCGCTGGCCATGGGGGTGGCATTCTTCGTCGACCGCCCGGCCCCGGCCGCCCTGGTTGTCGCCGGATACGCTCTGTGCGCCGCCGTCCCCGCCGCCGCCGTCGCCCGCCTCAGGAACTCTCCTCCCACCCCGCCGGAGTGCGACTCCCCACAGCTCGGGCCTGAAGAACCGGGTCAGCCGGTCTGACCGGACGCGACTCGCAGGCGAAGCTCGACGAACGCAGGCAGGTCCCGCAGTGACTCGAGGTCGGGATCGCGGTCGAGGAGCTCGGAGTCCGAAGGTTGACACGACGGGCGCTGCGATGGTGACATCGGTTGGGCGCTGCCCGTTCCTGGGGCGCCCTGGAGGAGGTTGGCCATGACCACCTGTCACGACATGCGGCTCGACGAGGTGTACAGCTGCCCCGACTGCGGTCTGGAGGTCACTGTCACAAAGGAGTGTGCCGACGTCGGCCAGCACAGCGAGCCCACCGACTGCTGCAACCCCGGCAGCGACAAGGAGTGCGCGCTCACCTGCTGCGGCAGGCCGCTCGTCAAGAAGTAGGCCGGCGCGGCCGCGATCCCCCGGGAACGCCGGGACATGGCCCGAGCTCGACGGGGAGCTGCCGGCGTCCGGAGTCAGGCGGCGGCCGGCGGGGTGTGCCAGGTCCTGGTGAGAAGCTGTCAGCTTGAGTGGGGGATCTTTGGCTGGTCGAGCCGGTGATGTGGGTCGGGACGGCGCCAGCGACCGGGAGCGGGGCTGCGAGCACGGAGGTGGACCGCCACTCTCGCCTTCCCGAATCGATAGTGGCGACTCCTAGCGACCGCGTGTGCCGGCGAGACGCCAGCACCACAACTCGCCCCTGCAAACGGAGACGGTCACGAGCCGAGGATCGGGATCGGGCCCGGGATCCGGGCAGCGGGCGGCCGGCCGGGGCAGGGATCCCGCTCCCGGCAGCCGGCCGGTAGATCAGTCCACGGGTTAGAATCGGCGGTCCGAGGAGGGTCCGATGCACCGTGCCGCCGTGTCGCTGTCCGTGGTGTTGCTCGCTGCCGCCGGGGTCTGGGCCGGCGTCGACCTCGAGCTCGTCAACCCCGGCTTCGAGCAGCTCGAGCCGACCGGCGCCGTCGTCGGTTGGCGGCTGCTCGGGCCGGCCTCCACCGATGGCGCCACCGTCGCCGCGGTCGACGACGGGGTGCGATCGGGGATCGGAGCGCTCCGCCTGGCCCTCGAAGGCCACGGCCGGGCGACGGTCGAGTCGGCGCCGGTCTCCCTCGAGGTCGGCGCCCTGTACCGCCTGAGCGGCTGGATCCGCACCGAGGGCGCGGTCGCCGACCCGCTCGCGCGCTACCCCAGCGCCGTGCCGGCCTGCCTGACCATGGCCTCGTTCCCCTTCACCAACCACTCGCCGGCGGTCGGCGGCAGCCGTGGCTGGACCCGGGTCGAGACGCTGTTCTTCGCCACCATGGCGTCGGACCGGGTCCGGCTCCACCTCGGCCTGAACGGCGAGGCCCGCGGCGCCGCGTGGTTCGACGACGTTCGCCTGGAGAAGGTGGACGACGTCACCGCCGTCATCCCGCTGGAGACGGTGCGCTGGGCGGGCCGGGGCTTCCGCTACGACGACCGCGGCTGGATCGTGCTGCACGTCGAGGGCGCGCCGTATGAGCGCGGCTGGCAGATGGGCTCGCTGGTCGCCGACGAGATCGTCGCCTACATGGCCAAGCTGGCCTACCAGCAGAACCAGCACGAGCCCGAGGCGGGCTGGCGCGACCTCCGCTTCTCGACCGACGCATTGTTCCTGCGCAAGTACGACCGCGAGTACCTCGAGGAGATGCGCGGCATCGCCGACGGGGCGAGCGCCGCAGGGGCGCGGTGGCACGGACGCGAGCTCGAGCTGCTCGACGTCGCCGTGCTCAACTCGGTGATCGACCTCGGCCAGCTCGAGGACGCCCTGGAGGTGACGCCGCACGCCCTGACCGGCGAGAGCTTCCTGTCGCCCGAGGCGGAGATGGAGATCGCCCCGGAGCGCCACAAGTGCTCCTCCTTCTCGGCCACCGGTCCGGCCACCGCCGACGGTGGCATCGTGTTCGGCCAGATCTTCATGTGGGGCGGCTACACCGGCGTGCACTGGAACGTGCTCGTCGACCTCGTGCCGACCGAGGGTCACCGCCTCGTCTACCACACCTTCCCGGGCGGCATCCACTCCGGCGCCGACTTCTACCTCAACTCGGCCGGCATCGTGATCGGCGAGACCACCGTCGCCCAGACCCCGTTCGAGCCCTCCGGTACGCCGCAGTCCAACCGCATCCGCAAGGCGGCGCAGTACGCCTCGTCGATCGACGACGTCGAGCGGATCTTGTGGCAGGGCAACAACGGCATGTACACCAACGACTGGCCGATCGCCGATGTGAAGACCGGCGAGGCGGCGATCCTGCTGCTCGGGACCCACCGCAAGCGGCTGTGGCGGACGTCGGACGACCCCGCCCCCTTCGGTCTGCCGGGCTTCCTGTGGGCGAACAACAACAACCGCGACGACGAGGTGCGCAAGGAGTACCTCGCGCAGCCTGACGACCGGCCCTTCGACCTGATGTTCGCGCCCTGGAACCGCGACGTCGCCTTCAACGAGTTCTACCATGAGCACGCGGGGAGGATCGACCAGCATGCGGCGATCGGGCTGTGGGCCTCCTCGCCGGTCAACCGCGCCCACGCCTGTGACGGCAAGATCACCACCTCGGCCATGGCCGAGCAGATGATGGTGCTGGCGCACCACGGCAAGACGACGCTGCGCGAGAAGTTCCCCACCAGGGGCTGGCGCTACCTGCCCGACCACCCCGACGCCGTGCCCCATCTCGCCCTCGGTTGGGCGACCCTCTCGCCGCTCTGGGTGACCGAGAGGCTGCAGGCGCTGAAGCCTGGAGAGAAGGGGAGCGAGCCCGCACCGGTGAAGCTCGAGGTCGGCGACCTGCTGCCCACCGTTCCTCGCGGTGGGCTGTGGCGCGGCACCGTGCTTCCGGCCTCCGACGCCGAGGCGTGGTTCGTCTCGGGCTCCGCCGCCTACTGGCGGCTGCTCGACGGGCTGCCGGACGACGCTGTCGCCCGGGCCGAGGCGCTGGCAGCCGCCCTGGCCGGGGAGAGGAACCGCTTCCTGTACACCGTCGCCCGTGAGGAGGACCTCGCCGCCCGCGACGCCCACCGCGCCTACGATCGCTACGCCCCCTACCGGGTGCCGCGGGTCAAGGGCCTCTTCGCCCTGCATCAGCTCCACCTCGCCCTCGGCGGCGAGGCATTCCTCGACGGCATGGGGGCGGTGCACGAGCGCTACCGCGAGCGGCCCGCGACCACCGCCGAGATCCTCGAGGCGCTGGCGGCGGGCGCCGGCCGTTCCACTGTCGAGGTCGAGCGCGTGGTCCGGCCCTGGCTCGAGGGCACCGGCCTGCCGCAGCTCGAGGTGCGCGCCGAGCGCCGCGCCAGGCGCGGCGGCTGGGAGGTGGTGGTCGACAGCGTCGCGCCGCAGGGTTACCCGGAGCTGCGCTTCCACGTCGCGGTCGAGGCCGGTGGCGAGCGGCGCCTGCGACGGCTGGTGGTCGGTGAGCGCGCCGTGCTGAGCTTCTCAGACGAGCCGCTCGGGCTCGAGGCCAACGTGCTCTCGGACGTGCCGGTCGCCCTGGCGGAGTACTACGAGTGGGGCAATCTGGTTGACGACTTCGACGACCTGATCATCGTCTACGGCAGCGCCGGCCAGGACGAGGCCAACCACACTCTGGCCCGACGCTTCCAGGAGACCGTGGCGGATGCCTACATCGAGATCCTGCCGCCCCTGGTCAAGGCCTCGGAGCTGGACGACGCCGCCGCCGCGGCCCACGATCTGATCGTCCTCGGCTCGTCGGCGGACAACGAGCTGATCGCCCGCCTCGCCGACAGCCTGCCCCTCCAGCTCGGCCCCAACTGGTTCCGCTGGCAGGGTCGGAGCTGGACCCGCCCGGACGACGGCCTGCTGCTCGTCCTGCCCAACCCGTTCAACCCCGACCGGGCCCTCTACCTCTTTCTCGCCAACTCGGCGCTGCAGCTGCACGACATGACCAGGACCTACCACCGCGGCCTGCCGTCATGGGCGCGCTTTCGCGGCGGCACGGTAGTGGAGCGCGGGGCGCACGCGCCGGAGGGCATGAGCAGCCGGTTCTGATTCGCAGCTATACTCGTTCCATAGCGCTGTCACGTGAAGCTCGTCGCCTGCGAACCGCATTCGAGCTCTTCGAGGCGGGGGTCAGAATGATGACGGAGCGCCTCCGGCGGCGGCATCCGGAGGCTTCGACCGCCGAGCTCGAGGCCCTGCTCCGGGAGTGGCTGCTCTCTCGTCCAGGCGCTGAGACCGGAGACGCGGACGGCGTCCCGAGCACGTGGCCGCGGTCCTCGTGAGCCGATGAACCGAATCGAGAGGGTCCTGATCGACGTGGCAGCACGGCTGGGAGACCCGGCGGATCCTCGGGCTGATCACCCGACGTGGTTTCGCGCGCAACCGGGATCTCCATGCGAGGTTCGACGAGGCCCTGGCCCGCTGGTATTCCTGAGTGCCTCGACCATCCGCTCGAAGGCGGAACGGATGACCTCCGGGGGGAAGGCGGTGAAGCCGAAAACCAGCCCCGGGCGGGTCGCCCGGATGGAGTAGCGTGACAGCGCCGGGACGTCCAACCCCGCCTCGGCGAGGCGGTGCGACCAGGAAGCGTCGGCGGTGCCTTCGGGCAGCAGCCCGGTGAGGTTCATACCACCATCGGTGTGGACGAAGACGAGGGGCAGCTCGGACCGCCGCGCCAGCTCGAGAAGCAGCGCCTGGCGCTCGGCATAGGTCCGCCGGCAGCGGCGGATGTGGGTGAGGAAGGCGCCGCTTTCCAGGAACAGCGCGAGGGTGGCCTGGTCGATCAGCGGCAGGTGGTCGTCGATCAGGTGCTTGAGCTCGACGAAGCCGTCGACCAGCTCGTCCGGGACGACCACGTAGCCGAGGCGGAGGGAAGGGAAGAGCAGCTTGCTGAAGGTCCCCACATAGATCACGCGACCGCTGGCGTCGAGGCTCTGCAGGCTGGGCAGCGGCGCGGCGCCGTAACGCAGCTCCGAGTCGTAGTCGTCCTCCACGACCCACGACCGGGTCCGGCCGGCGAAGTCGATGAGTGCCAGACGGCGCGCCAGGGACAGCGACACCCCGGTCGGAAACTGCCGCGACGGCGTCGTGTAGACCATGCGAATCCGAGCATTGGTCCGCCCCGGCAGCCGCAGGCCCTGGTCGTCCACCACCCCGGGCACGATCTGGGCGCCGGCCCGCCGGAAGGCGAGGCGCGCCTCGACGTAGCCCGGGTCCTCGACGTACACCTGGTCCCGTGGGCGAAGCAGCTGGGCGGCAAGGACATAGAGCGCCTGCTGGGAGCCGGCTGTGATCACCACGTGGCGCCAGTCGCAGTGGACGCCGCGATGGTCGCGCAGGTAGGCGGCCACGTTCTGCCGCAGCGCGGGCAGGCCGGCGATGCTCGATGCCTGGTAGTGGAGGATGCTGGCGCCCTCGAGGCGGAGGGCGCGAGCGCGCATCCGGTTCCAGATCCGCAGCGGGAACAGCGTGACGTCGGGTTGGCTCGGGCGGAACGGGGCCGGGCTGCCGAGGCGGTCCGGCGTCGTCACCGGTGGGAGCGCCTCTCGAGGATCGGCAGGCCGCCCGCCGAGCGGCCTGGTCGAGTGCCTCGACAGGGCGATGGACGTGCTGACGTACACCCCGGACCGGGGAACCGCCTCGAGGTATCCCTCACCGACCAGCCTCTCGTAGGCGTTCACCGCGGTGTTGCGGGAGATGCTCAGGCGGGTCGCCATCTCCCGGGTCGACGGCAGCGCGTCGCCGGGGGCGAGGACGCCACCCTGGATCAGCTCCTTGAGGTGCCGGGCGAGCTGATCCTGAAGGGCCGTGCGTGAGGACCGGTCGAGCCAGAGTCCGCCGAGGGTCTGCATGCCCCACCCCCGCGGGCATCGTAGCAGCGGCGGCTCAGTCGCCGGCCTGCTGGCGGCGCCGGTCCAACGCCCGGAAGGCGAAGTACAGGGGCACGCCGACCAGGATCAGGCCGACGCCTGCGAGCGCCTGCCAGAAGCTCGCCGCGAAGGTGCTGCAGACGATGCCGGCAGTGGCGACCAGGAAGAAGATCGGCGTCGCCGGGTACAGCGGGCAGCGGTAGGGGCGGTGCAGCCCTGGCTCCCGGCACCGGAGCACGATCACCCCGGCCACCGCGAGGCCGTAGAAGATCCACGCGGTGAAGACGTACGAGGTGAAGAGCTGCTGGAAGGTGCCGACCAGCGTGAAGACGGCCGCCCAGACACCCTGTGCGACCGTGGCTACCACCGGCGTGTGGAAACGCTGGCTCACCTTCGCGAAGGGGCGGAAGAAGAGGCCGTCGCGAGCCATGGCGAGGATCACCCGCGAGGAGCCGAACATGATCCCGTTCATCGCCCCCAGGACCGAGATCGAGATGAGCAGCGACAGCAGCAGCGCGGCGCCCTGGCCGAAGCCGGACGCGATCGCGACGGCGGCCACCCGGTGGGCGCCGCTGATCTCGGCGGGCGCGAGGACGGCGTAGTAGGCGACGTTGACCACCAGATAGATGACGCAGGTGAGCGCGGTGCCGACGAGCAGGCTCGCCGGGATCGTCGTCGCCGGCGAACGGACCTCGCCGGCGGCGAAGGACACGAAGTGCCAGCCGTCATAGGCCCACAGCACCGCGACGAGGGCGAGCCCGACCGCCGCCCACGTGGTATCCGGCGCCGGCCGGGTCCAGTGCTCGACGAGGCGCTCGGCGCTGCCGCTCCAGTAGAGCAGGGCGGTCATCACGACGATGCCGAGGATTTTCGTGGTGGTGAGAACGTTCTGCACCCACTTGCCAATGACCGCGCCCAGGCAGTTGACGACGACGAACACCGCGATGCACAGCAGCTGCAGGAGCTTCGTCTGCCAGGGTGACAGTCCAAGCAGCGGGCCGAGGTACAGGCCGATGGCTGCTGCCAGGGTGGCGAGGCCACCGGCGTGGATCAGCGCCATTGCGCTCCAGCCGTACACGAAGCCGACGCCCGGCCCGTAGATCCGGGTCAGGTAGACGTAGAGCCCGCCGGCGGCGGGGAGAGCGGCCCCCAGCTCGCTCAAGGCGACCGCTCCGGAGAGGCTCAGCAGTCCGCCGAATGCCCATACCGCGACGACCATCGGGAGCGAGTCGAGCTGCAGGGCGATGGCGCCGGCCATCATGAAGATGCCCGAGCCGATCATGATGCCGAGGATCAGTGACACCGAGTCCCACAGCCCGAGGACCCGCAGAAGGGCGGGGCTGGAGGGAGGCGTCGCCGTCGAGCCTCGGGGCGGGCCGGAGGTCATCGGCGGCGGCCCTTCCATCCCGCGCTCCCGGGCGTCACTCGCCGTGCTCTTCCGGTCGGCCGGCGTTGGCCCGCCGGACCATCGAGCCCAGCTCGCGCAGCGAGGCGTCGGCGGCAGCCTCCAGGCGGTCGGCGACCGCCATGGCATCCTTGCGGGGCTCATCCTGACCGAGCTTGAACTTCGCCTCGAGGCGCTCGAGGGTCAGCTCGAAGCCGACGATCCCCGGCAGGCGACGGGTGATCTCGGAGCGGGGGATCTCGTCCATCCGCCAGCCGTTCGGGATCGGATCCTCCATCCGGTGGTTCAGGGACTCCAGGGACCGCTCGAGGTCGGCGACCGGTTGCACGACGACGCGGCCGCGGCAGTGCACTGCTGCGTAGTAGTACGTCGAAGGCATGTCGCGCCGCGGGTACCAGCTCGCGGTAACGTAGCTCCACGGCCCGTGGAAGACGGCGAGGGTCGGCTCGGCCGCCGCCACGAGCGCGTCGGCGTGCTCGTTGGCGCGGGCGATGTGGCCGATCAGCGTGCCGTACGGCCCTCTGCCACGGTCCAGGATCAGCGGCAGGTTTGTGGCGAAGGGGCCGTCGGCGCCGTTGGTGACGAGGAGCGCCCAGGGGTGGGCCTCGATCAGCCGGTACGCCGCCTCGGCGTCCCAGGGTTGCCAGCAGGGTCTGACGAACATCTCGACTCCCGTGTCGGCTTTCTCTTGGAGACGACGCCGGACCGGGGCGCTGCCGCGGCCCACCGAGGCTCCCTGTTCACTGCACCTGCAACGGCTCCTCCGGTACAGGTCCTCGGCAGATCGTGGTCCATGATCTGGACCGTGTAAAGACTCAGATTCTGCGCTGACTATAGATCCAGTGTGATGACAGTCACGGCCCCGTCCCGGTCCTGTCGAGAGGCACCCACGCCATACCCGGAAGGGATCCAGGCGCCGCGCCGGAGGGCGCCGGCTCACGCTCGGCCGCGATCGGTTCCTTCCGGTCGCATGGGTCGCTGACGGTCGAAGTGCCCGCAGGGTCGGGGTAATGAACTAGCAACTCCATAAATGTCAACATTTTCGAGTCAGATTCAGGAATCGCGGAATCGTCCCTCCAGCTCTGATCTGGCACCATCGATGCCAAGTTCTCTGGACCTTGTGTGATGCCAGATCGGGTGAAAGCATACCTTTGAGGAGCCGCGGACCGGCGTCGGGTTCCCGCCGGGCGCAACCTCCCCACTAAAGACGGCAGGAGAGAAGGAGGTTCAGAGGTGAGGATCGAACGCGCAGTCGCAGCAACCCTCATGGTGCTCGGAGCCGGTCTCGCGAGCGCACAGTCCACTGGCGGCGGCACCCAGTCCGACATCGTTCAGGAGTGCCGCCCCGACCCCAACCAGCCGAAGGTCGTGCTGAGCGGCGCGGTCCGGGACGAGAGCGGCGGCGTCCTGCGGGGCGCCACTGTCGCCCTGCGCTGCGGGTCCCTACGGTTTGTCGCCCGCACCGGTGGCGTCGGGACCTACCGCATCACCGCGCCTGCCGGCAGCTATCAGGTCGACGTCGACGCGCCGGGCTTCGAACCCCGGATCGAGAGCCTCGAGCTGTCGGCGCCGGGCCCCGAGCGACGTGACTTCACCCTGGCTCTCGGCCGCTTCTCGAGCATCGTCACCGTCACCGAGACGAGCGGCTTCGTCGCCGCCTCCTCGACGACGGCGACCAAGACCGACGCGCCCCTGATCGAGATCCCACAGTCGGTGTCGGTGATCACCCAGGACCAGATGACCTCGCGCAACGTCCAGACGGTCAACGAGGCGATCCAGTACACCGGCAGCGTGGGGGTGAACACCTACGGCGAGGAGCCGCGCTACGACTGGATCAACATCCGCGGCTTCGACCAGTCCACCTACGGGCTCTTCCGCGACAACTCGCGGTGGCAGAGCGGCCAGGTCTCGGGTCAGATCGATCCCTACATGCTCCAGGAGGTGGACGTGGTCAAGGGGCCGAGCTCGGTCCTTTATGGCCAGAACACCCCCGGCGGCCTGGTCAACCTGGTCACCAAGCGGCCCCCGACGGTGGCGCGCAACGAGGTCGTCTTCAGCTACGGCTCGGGCGACCGTATGCAGGCCCAGGCGGACCTCGGCGGCCCACTGGACGAGGCCGGTCACTGGCGCTACCGCTTCACCACGCTCCTCCGCGAGAGCGACACCCAGGTCGACTACGTGCCGGACAACCGGTGGTTCGTGGCACCGGCGATCACCTGGGCGCCGAGCGCCGACACCACACTGACCATCCTCACCGACTTCCAGCGGGACGAGACCGGCTGGAGCCAGTTTCTCCCCTCCCAGGGCACCTTCGTCGACAACCCCAACGGAAGGATCCCGCGCAGTCGGTTCACTGGAGAGCCGGACTACGACTACTTCGACCGCGACCAGTGGTCCGTCGGGGCGCTGTTCGAGCAGCGCATCGACCGCACCTGGACGGTCCGCGGCACCATGCGCTACTCGAGCATCGAGTACGACGGCAAGACCGTGTTCGGCGGCGGTCTGCAGGAGGACCTCCGCACCCTCAACCGCTTCGGCTTCGGCAACTCCCTCGATCTCACCTTGTTCACGACGGACGTCAACGCCATCGCGCGGTTCGCGACCGGCGCCGTGCAGCACTCGATCCTGGTCGGCGTCGACTACTCCGACTCCGAGTCGAGGATTGTCAGCGGATTCGCCTTCGCGACGCCGTTGGACATCTTCCAGCCGGTCTACGGCGCCTCAGTGCCGGAGCTCTTCACCTACTACGACACCCGTCAGCCGGCGTCGCTGCTCGGTCTGTATGTTCAGGACCACATGAAGATCGGAGATCGTTGGGTCGCGACCCTGAGGGCCCGCCACGACTGGACCGAGATGACCACCGACGACCGGATCTCCGGCGCCAGGACCGAGCAGGATCCGAGCGAGGTGAGCGGTCGGGTGGGCGTCACCTACCTGACGGCCTCCGGTCTGGCGCCCTACCTCAGCTACTCGACGTCCTTCCTGCCGACCGGCGGTGTGGACTTCTTCGGCCGCCCCTTCGACCCGACCACCGGCGAGCAGGTCGAGGGCGGGGTCAAGTTCCAGCCCCGGGGCGCCAACAGCTTCATCACCGCCTCCGTGTTCGAGATCAACCAGAGCAATGTCACCGTGCCGGACCCCGACAACCCCCTGAACTCGCTGCAGCAGGGTGAGATCCGCTCGCGTGGCTTCGAGCTGGAGGCGGTCGGGCACACCGCCTGGGGTCTCAGCTACCACATTTCTTACTCGTCCCTCGATCAGGAGGTGACCCGGACCACCGACCCGGAGGTTCTCGGCAAGCGCCCGCCCCTGGCGCCGGAGGAGCTGTTCAGCGCGGTGGGCGAGTACACCGTGACGAACGGGTCTCTCGCCGGGTTCGCCTTCGGTCTTGGCCTGCGCTACGTCGGCGCCACCGCGGGTGATGCCACCAACACCATCGAGGTGCCGTCCCACACCCTCGGCGACCTCTTCGTCCGTTATCCCTGGCGGAAGGTCGAGCTCCAGCTCAGCGCCACCAACGTCACCGACGAGACCTTCGTCGCGGTGTGTACCTCACCCTCGTACTGCAACTACGGCGGCGACCGCGAGGTGATTGCCTCGCTGCGCTACCGTTGGGGTGCGTGGTAGGTCGAGCAGCCGGCCGTGGCAGCGCCGGCCCGGTTGCGCCCTCGGGCGCTGGCCGGGTCGGCGCCGTCCTGGCTGCTCCTCGCCATGAGTGCGCTCGTACGGGCGTACTCCGGCCCCTGGTGCGTGACCGTACTTCTGGTGAGGAGTACTGAGTCGACGGCGACCGACCTCGCGCCGGGAGGAGCGGGACCAAAGCGATGACGAACAGCGAGGATTCGAGTCCGAACTGCGGCGCCGGTGCCGATCTGGACCCGACGATAAGGCGGTTCGTGGACGAGATGGGAGCCGCCTGGGCCGGTCATCCCGACCTCGGCACGGTGCCGCCCGCCGAGGCCCGTCGGATCGCCGACCTGGTGCGGGCGCCCTGGACCCGAGGTGGGCCGGTCATGGCGGCGGTTACCGAGCTGCGACTGCCGACCCCCGCAGGTGAGGTGCGCCTGCGCTGCC
>CAZKKP010000027.1:12275-17962 GCA_964553295.1 uncultured Thermoanaerobaculia bacterium
CCCGGCGCCCGCCGGCGCCAAGCCGGGTTTGGTCTACCTGCACGGCGGCGGCTGGACGATGTTCAGCCTCGACACCCACGACCGGGTGATGCGCGAGCTCGCCGCCCGGGCCGGAGTGGCAGTCATCGGCGTCGACTACGCGCTGTCCCCCGAGGCCAGGTACCCGAAGGCCCTGAATCAGGTGTGCGCGGTGCTGGAGTTCCTCGGCCAGAGGGGCGGCGAGCTCGGTCTGGACCCGGGCCGGATCGCGGTCGGCGGCGACTCTGCGGGCGGCAACCTCGCCGTCGCCGCCTGCCTGAAGCTGCGCGACGAGGGCGAGGCGAAGCTGGTGAAGGCGCTGCTCCTCAACTACCCGGTGCTGGCGCGGTGGCCGACTCAGTGGTCGAGGGACCGCTACGGTGGCGCCGGCGCCATGTTGTCGGCCGACGAGATGGAGGGATTCTGGGCCAACTACCTCCGCGAAGACTGCGACGTCGACGACCCCCTGGTGTGCCCGATCCGTGCAGACCTGCGCGGCCTGCCGGCCACGATGCTGGTGGTTCCCGAGTGCGATCTCCTTGCGGAGCAGAGCCTCGAGATGGCCCGGCGTCTCGAGGCGGCGGAGGTGGCGACGCGGCTGGAGGTCTACCGCGGCGCCTCCCACTCGTTCCTCGAGGCAGTCTCGATCTCCCCGCTCGCCGGGCGTGCCCTCGCCGACAGCGCACAGTGGCTGCGCGCGGTGCTGGCCCGGGAGGCGGGCTGAGGACACCGTGCGCCGACCCTGTACCGCCGCCGGCCCGGAGGTCCTGCCATCGTGGCGCCAACCCGTCGCACGAGCTCACTCAAGAGAATGTCAGGGAGCCACTTCGCACGACCTTGCGGGATCCGCGCCGCATCTCTGTGCCTCTGTGGTTCAACTGCATGCGGCCGGCTTCCGGGCAGGCCCGCGCCAGGGCGCGCCCGGGACCGAGCCCGGGCCGCAGGGGGCGGCCGAGGCAGACCGGCGACACTACAGGAAGAAGCAGCCGAGAATGGTGAGGTTCTGAGGCGTGGCCGGACCGCAACGGCCTCGCGAGTCGATTCCGGAGACTCGATCATGACCCTGAAGTCGAAGTGGATCGTCGTTCTGATTCTGGTTGCCGGCACCGGCCTGGGAAGCGCCATGTCCTCCTCGGGCCCGGCACCCGAGGCGTCGACGGCCTCCGCCGTGCTGGCAGCACCGCCGGCACTGCCTGAGCTGCCGTTCGACCGCATCCTCAGGTATGACGAGCTCACCGCGCTGCTCGGCGTCTGGGCGGCGGCCCGGCCGGGTCTGCTCGCGGTCGAGAGCCTCGGCCGCACGCCCGAGGGCCGCGAGCTGTGGTTCCTGACCCTGACCAACCGCGCCACCGGTCCGGCCCTCGAGAAGCCGGCGCTGCTGGTCGACGGCAACACCCACGCCGTCGAGTGGACCGGCGGCGTTGCGGCCCTCCACTTCGCCTGGAGGCTGCTCGATGGCCACGGCCGTGACGAACGGGTGACTCGCTTGCTCGACGAGCGCTGCGTCTACGTGCTGCCCCGGCTCAGCCCGGACGGCGTCGAGGCGGCCCTCACCCAGGGGCGGTTCATCCGCTCCGTCGGTCGACCCTACCCGAGCGCCGAGCCCGCGCCGGGGCTGCACATGGCTGACGTGGACGGCGACGGGCGGGTGCTGTTCATGCGGCTGCGCGACCACAACGGCCCGTGGAAGCAGCATCCCGAGGAACCGCGCCTGCTCGTGGCGCGGGGGCCTGACGAGGTCGGTGGCGACTCCTGGCGGGTTCTTCCCGAAGGTTTGATCGTCGGCTTCGACGGCGAGACGATCGCCGACCCGCCGCCCTTTGAAGGGCTCGACCTTGGCGCCAACTTCCCCGGCGATCGTGGAAGTGGCCCGATGAGCCTCCATGCGGGGCCATACCCCGTGTCGGAGCCCGAGGTGGCGGCCTACGTGGCAGCGGTCGCCGCCCGCCCCAACATCGTCGCCCATGTCACGTGTCACACCTTCGGCGGGCTCGTCCTGACGCCGCCGGTGAACCGTGGCGAGCGGATTGCCGCCGCCGACCGCCGGGTCTACCGGACGCTGGCCGGCCGCGCGGCCGAGCTCACCGGTTACGTCCCGATGTCCTACCTCGAGCTGCGCGGCGACGACGGCGACGCCCACATTCCGAGCGCCTTCGGCTGGCTCTGGGACCAGCTCGGCGTCTTCTCGTACATCACCGAGATGTGGAACCCCCTGAAGGCCGCCGGGATCCCGCTGGACGGCGTCTCCGCCTCGGCCTGGCTGTGGGGCTTCCACCCGGTGCAGGACGAACTCGCCCTACTGCGCTGGAGCGACCACGAGCTCGGCGGTGACGGGTTCGTGCCCTGGCGGGCCTTCGACCACCCCCAGCTCGGGCCGGTCGAGATCGGCGGCTGGGACAAGATCGGCTACTGGTACAACGCGCCCTTCGACCGCCTCGAGCAGGAGGTCGCGCCCCACACCGAGTGGCTCGTCTTCCACGCCCTGGCGCTGCCACGCCTGGCGATCCGATCCCTCGACGCCGAGCCTGTGGCGCCGGGGATGTGGCGGGTCCGCCTGGTGGTGGAGAACACCGGCTGGCTGCCGACGAACGGATCCCAGCAGGCCCTCGACCGGCAGGTCGTCGGCGCGGTCGAGGCCGAGCTCAGGGTTTCGCCCGGCGGGCGCCTCCTCGACGGGGACCCTCGCCGGTCCCTCGGTCAGCTGGCCGGCCGCAGCCAGCAGCGCTCCACGGCCACCTGGTGGGGCTACACTCCGGGCACGCCCGACCGGGCCTTAGTTCAGTGGCTGGTCGAGGCGCCGGAAGGCGGGTCCATCGCCGTAACCGTCCGCCACGACCGAGCCGGTACAGCCCGTCGGGAGCTGGAGCTCGCGAAGTAAGGCGAGTCCTTCGAGCTCCGGGTACTCTTGGATGGGATGGATGTCGAGGTTCCGGTGACGGTCGGCCGCTGCGCCGTGTTCGCGGGCCTGCCCGGCGAGGTTCTCGCCGCGGCGCGGCCCGGTACCAGTGCCAGGTCAGACATACGCGTGCCAGGTCAGGCAAAGCCGACATTGTTGGGGAAACGGCTTCCCTGGAGTAGTTTGCTACCAGTGCCAGGTCAGATCAGACAAAGCCGACACTGTTTGCTTCGATTCTCGTCACCGAGCTTCCGCCGAGAGTCACCGGCGGCCCTCGCTGGATCCTCCACTTTCCCACCAAGCAGCACTGGCGGGGACGCTCGCGGATCGAGTGGATACGTGCCGGCCTGGAGGACCTCCGCAGAGTCCTCCCGGAACGAGGCATTCGCTCGGTGGCGGTACCTCCCCTGGGCTGCGGCAACGGCGGCCTGCGCTGGTCGGAGGTGCGACTGCTGATCGAGGAGTACCTCGGTGACCTCGAAGGTGTCGAGGTTCAGCTGTACGAGCCCACCGCGCGTTACCAGAACGTGATGAAGCGTCACGGGGTCGAGAAGCTCACCCCAGCGCGCGCTCTCGTGGCCGAGCTGATCCGCCGCTACAGCGCCCTCGGCATCGAGTGCTCCCTGCTCGAGGTGCAGAAGCTCGCCTATTTCCTCAGCCGATCACTCCGAGCCCTCGGTCTCGACGACCCGCTGCGGCTCGACTTCACGGCGAATCGGTACGGCCCCTACGCCGACCCTCTTCGCCACTTGCTCGACGCCCTCGACGGCAGCTACCTCCACTGCGACAGGCGGATCAGCGATGCCACCCCCCGTGACGCGATCCACTTCGATCACTCTCGCAAGCCGCTGGTCGAGGCCTATCTTCAGAGCGAAGCGGCCGCCTACCTCCCCGCGCTCCGCCGCACGTCGGAGGTTGTCGAGGGCTTCGAGTCGCCCCTCGGCATGGAGCTACTGGCCACAGTGGACTGGTTGCTGACCCATGAGCACCGCGAGCCGACCCTCCAGGCCCTCCGGGAGGGCCTCGACAGCTGGCCCGACAACGCCGGCGACCGCAAGCAACGCCTCTTCGACGACCGCATGCTCGGCCTCGCCCTGGAGCGGCTGACGGATCCGGCCTTCAGCGCGTAGCGGGCAGGGCGCCTCGAAGTCGTCTGGAAAGTGGTGGCTGCCCGAAGACCCCAGAATCTCGCAGCCGGGCACCGGCGCGCACGCTTCCACACGTGCGGAGCTGGTGTCGGGCGGGATTCTCTGTGTCATCCGGTGGGATGAGGTTGCCGCCCTGTCGGAGTCTCCTTGACTGCAGCCAGACCCACCGGGGCTGCGCTTCGATCGACTCGACGCCTGGCCCCCGGAGTACACGTGGCGGGTCGATGTGTGGAAGTGTGTACGTGGCACCGATCCGAGATGCCGTCGCCACGACGAGGCGGGCCCGGTTCGATGGAGGAATAGAGATGGCGTCACGGGCGCTTTCCAGGCCGACGTCTGCACAGGTATTCAGCACAGGGGGTGACGTGAGCCATCCGGACGACGAGGGCGGCGGCGGGCTGTTCCCGGACGCCGCTGACGACGAGACGCTCTCGGCGAACTCGCTCGAGTCCTCGGCCCACACTGTGTCCGCGGCGGCTCCCGGCGCGGGGCAGGGCATGCGGCGCCCTGAGCCGAAGCCCGAGACCATCGCGGGCTATCGCATCCTCGGGCTGCTCGGGCACGGCGGCATGGGGGTGGTCTGGGAGGCGGAGCAGGAGAGGCCGCGGCGGCGGGTGGCGCTCAAGGTGATGCGCCGTGACCACCAGGTGGACGAGGTCCACGCCCGGATGTTCCACCGCGAGGCCGAGACGCTGGCCCGCCTCAAGCACCCCAACATCGCCGCCATCTACGAGTCGGGCCACACCGACGACGGCCACGACTACTTCGCCATGGAGCTCGTCACCGGGCAGACCCTCGACCGCTGGCTGAAGGGCCGTCCCGAGTCGGTGGACGGTGACGAGCTCAGGCTCCGGCTGCGGCTGTTCGGCTCGATCTGCGACGCGGTCCACTACGCCCATCAGCGCGGCGTCATCCACCGCGACCTCAAGCCGACGAACCTGGTCGTCACCGACGAGGTCGGCGGCGCCACCGGCAGCGGCTCGGCGGCCTCCGGGCCGTGGGTCAAGATCCTCGACTTCGGTCTCGCCCGGATCACCGACTCCGACCTCGCCGCGACCCTGGTGTCCGAGGTCGGGCTGATCAAGGGCACCCTGCAGTACATGAGCCCGGAGCAGGCCCGGGGAGACGTGGCGGCGATCGACCTCCGCGCCGACGTCTACGCCCTCGGCATGATCCTCTACGAGCTGCTCACCGGCGAGCGCCCCTACGACGTCTCGCGCTCGGCTCTCGCCGAGGCGGTGCGGGTCATCTGCGAGCAGCCGCCGAGGCCGTTGCCCCGGAGCGGCAGCGGCGCCCTCCGGCTCGACGCCGACCTCGGGACCATCGTGGGCAAGGCGCTCGAGAAGGAGATCGAACGCCGCTACGGCAGCGCCGCTGCGCTCGGCGACGACGTCGAGCGCTATCTCGGCTCGCAGCCGATCCTTGCCCGGCCGCCGAGCGCGGTGTACCAGATGCGCAAGTTCGCGGCCCGCAACCGGGCGCTGGTGGGTGGCGCGGCGGCGACCCTGATCGTGTTGATCGCCGGCGCCGTGGTCTCGACCACGTTCGGTCTGCGGGCCGCGGCGCAGCAGCGCGAGGCCGAAGCCGCGCGCGCCGACTTCGAGGCGGTGGCGGACTTCCAGTCG
>CAZKKP010000028.1:0-17828 GCA_964553295.1 uncultured Thermoanaerobaculia bacterium
GGGTCTCGGCGACCGACTGGTCGGCGTCAGCCGGTTCTGCGACCTCTCGGAGGTGGCTCAGGACCTCCCGGCGGTGGGCGGCTATGTCGACCCGGACTACGAGGGCATCGTCATCCTGGCGCCCGACCTCGTCCTGCTCATCGAGCCGCAGCACGGGGTCGAGCGGCGGCTCGCGGCTCTCGGCATCGCCTCGCTCCGGGTGGAGCAGCACGACGTCGCGACCATCCTCGCGTCCTTCGAGACGGTCGCGGCGGCCTGCGGGGTCGCCGACCGGGGTCGCGAACTCCGGCGGCGGGTCGAGGCCCGGCTGGACGCGGTTCGGCAGCTCGCCCCGGCGACGCGGCCGCGGGTCCTGGTGGCGGTCGAACGGCCGCCCGGCGGCGGTCGCGTGACGTCGCTCTGGGCCGCCGCACCGGGCACCTTCCTCGACGACCTGCTCGAGTTCGCCGGAGCGGTCAACGCCGTCCCCCGCGGCCCCGTGCCCTTCCCCGAGCTGTCACGCGAGGGCCTGCTCGCCCTCGACCCGGAGGTGATCCTCGATCTCCAGCCCGCGCTCGCAGAGCGCGGTCTCGAGGCGGACCGGGCGCTCGCCGACTGGCGGTCCCTCGATAAGCTCTCGGCGGTTCGTGAGGGTCGGGTGCACGTTCTCGAGGACGACTTCATGGTCGTCCCCGGCCCGCGGATCGCCCTCGCCGTGGAGGCGATCGCGGCGGCCGTGCGCGAGCACCGACCCTGAGTTCGAGCGGTCCGACACCCCGGTGGCAGGTCCTCCGGTCTTGCTCCGTCGCTCTACCGCTCGAGGTTCTTCTTCGGACCATGCTCGCGCCCTCTATTCGGTTGGCCGGAGGAAGTGTCGGCGGACAGTGGTATGGTGGGCGCGAGCGCCACCCGGCGACAGCCGGGGGCCCGGAGGCCCGAATGCGAGAGTTGAAGCGGGCGCTGGTCGCCGAGGACAATCGGATTTCCCGTCTGGTCCTGCGGGAGATGCTGGCAGGCCTTGGTGTCGAGGTGCTCGAGGCGGCAGATGGCGAGGAGGCCCTGGAGATGATCCGCGAGCACCACCCCGACCTCGTCGTGTCGGATGTGCTGATGCCGCGGCGTGACGGCTTCGCGCTGGCGACCGCGCTGCAGGCAGAGAAGATCACACCGCGGCCGGTTCTCGTGCTGACCTCGGCCGTGTACAAGCACGCCAAGTGGAAGCACGAGGCGCTCACCACCTACGGCGCCCACGAGTTCATGCGCAAGCCGGTGGACTCCGACGCGCTCTTCGCGGTGCTGGGCAAGTATTTCGACATGAAGGGCCTGCAGGGCTCGAGCGAGAGCGCCTGAGGGGCCCTTCGGCGTCAACCCCTGAGGTACTTCTTGCGCTGCTTGTCGAGCCAGCTTGTGGAGCGCAGGTACACCGGCTCGAGGTTCTCGACGCAGTGCCGGGCGAGGAAGTCCGAGGTGCCGAATCGGTACAGGTTGATCGCGAGATCCTCGGGCAGCAGCATCTGGATCTCCTCGACGACGTGCAGGAACGACTCGTCGCTGCTGCCGAACAGGGGTGCCTTCAGGGCGATCGCCATGCTCGGTTGCTCGGCCTGCTCCTCCGCCTGGATGGCGAAGAAGTACAGGGCGAGAATGCGCTCGTCCTTGTGGGCGAGATCCTTGAGGCGGGAGACGAACTCGGTCGGCAGCACGTCCTCGTCGACGCGTTTGAGCTTGACCCGAGTTCCCGAGTGGATCTTGACCTCTTCCACGCGTCGCCCCCCTTCCGACCGGTGTCTCATCGTACCCTGCGGCGAACCGGCGGTAAAGGGCGAGATCGAACAGCCATCTGCGATACCATGAGCCTCCAGGATGGCCGGACGATGCAGCTTGCGGTGGTGGTGATCGCCGCGCACGCCTTCGAGGCCCGGGCAGCCGCGGCAGTCGGCCGTGGCATGGACCAGGAGGCATGGGGCGGGTGGCGGCTGTACCGCGGGGAGATCTGGGACTACCCGTACGCGGTGATCCGCTGCGGGCCGGGCAAGGTCGCGGCGGCCGCCGCGGCCCAGGCAGCGGTCCAGTACCTCGAGCCGCGGCTGCTGATCAGCTTCGGCACCGCCGGCTGCGCCGACCTCGCGATCCGGCTGGGGACGCTCACCGCAGCCGAGGAGGTGGTCGACGTCGCACTCGGTGGGCTCGCGGGCCTGCCTGTCGACGTTCCGGACCGGTTCACGCCCGACCCCCGATTGCTCGCCTGCCTTAGGCGGATCCCGGGGGTCGTGCCGGTGACCCTGCTGTGTTGGGAGGGGCACGTCGCCTCCCCTTCGCAGCCGCCTTCGGCGTCGGTTACGGGTCGCCTCGAGGTGGTCGACTGGGAGAGCTCGGCAGTCGCCCAGGTGTGCGACATGTGGGACGTTCCCTGGGCCGCGGTCAAGGTGGTGTCGGACCACGGCGAGGCCGAGCGGCTGCGGATGCTTGCCGTGGCGGCGAAACGCCCCCTACAATGGGGCGCCGAGGCGATGCGGCGGGCGTGCTGTGCGTACCTGGCCGACGACCAGGGGGAGGCGACGACCGGGCAGCGGACCAGCCGGGGCCTCGAGACCTGAAGTGGAGAGCACCGGATGAAGATCGATCGTTCCGAGGACGGCAGCGTCACCATCGTCGTGCTCCAGGGTGTGATCAAGCTGGGCGAGTCCGCTCGACAGTTCTCGAGCTACCTCCAGGACCTGCTCGACGAGGGTGTGCAGTCGGTGCTCGTCGACCTGTCCGGCATCGACCACGTCGACTCGACCGGTCTCGGCGAGCTGGTCGGTTATCTGCAGCGGTTCACCGAGCAGGGTCGGAGGCTGGCGTTGCTCAGCCCGCCCCGGCGCGTCTTCAACCTGCTCAAGCTGACGAGGCTCGACGAGGTGTTTCCGATCTACCAGGACCGGGCGCAGGCGGTGGCAGCGATGTCGTCCTGAGGGCGACCCGGGACCTCTCGGAACCGGATGGCGCGAACGGCCGGGGATACCCCCGGCCGTCGCCGTCTCGGCGCGTCGGTTCGACGACAGGTTCCGTTGTCAGAGGGGGATCTCGTGCCGCCAGCCGAAGGGATCCTCATGGGTCGCGGTCTGGATGCCGACCAGGGTGTCGTTGAGCCGTTGCCAGCGCTGGTCGAAGGGGAAGGTCCAGCTCCGGTCGCCGTCGACGATCTCGCGGATCCAACAGAGGATCGCGGCGGTGCCGCAGCAGGCGGTTGCATCGAGCTGGGAGAGCTCCTCGAGGGGGATCTTCCGTTCCTCGACCGGCCAGCCGAACAGGTCTGCGGCGATCGAGACCAGGGAGCGCCGGGTCACCGACGGCAGGATCGAGGGCGAGCTCGGGGTGAGCAGGGTGGCGCCCTTGAGGGCGAGGAAGTTCGCGGCGCCGATCTCCTCGATGTAGCGGTGCTCGACCGGGTCGAGGTAGAGCGCCTCGGAGAACCCGGCCGCTTTGGCCTCGGCGCCGGGCTTGAACGAGCAGGCATAGTTGCCGCCGGCCTTGACGTGGCCGGTGCCGTGCGGCGCCGCTCGGTCGTAGTGGCTGACCAGGAAGCGCTTGCCCGCCTCGGGTCCGAAGCCGCCCTTGAAGTACGGCCCGACCGGTGAGACGAAGATCCGGAAGACATAGCTGCGGGCCGGTTTGACGCCGACGTTGTCGCCGACTCCCAGGTACATCGGCCGCAGGTACAGCGCGGCGCCCGAGCCGAAGGGGGGCACGTAGGGGAGATTGGCCGCGGCCACCTCCTCGATTCCTCGCAGGAACAGTGCCTCGGGCACCGGCGGGCCCTGGAGATAGGCGGCGCCGTCGCGCATGCGGCGGGCGTTGTCGCGTGGGCGGAAGGCGTAGACCTTGCCGTCGGCCCCGGTCTGGACCTTCATGCCCTCGAAGAGCTGCTGGCCGTAGTGCAGGCACTGGCTTCCCTCGGGCAGGTGGACCGTCGCATCCTCGACAACACCGCGGGCCCGCCAGACGCCGTGCTCGAACACCGCCTCGAAGCGGTACGGGCAGCGGACGTAGTCGAAGCCCAGGTGAGCGAAGTCGAGGTCGACCTTGTCGCTGTCCCCGATGAAGTAGTACCGCGGATGCTCCATGCGTTCCTCCTTCGATGTGCCGGCACGGTGGGGTGGCGCGCCGGGATCCCCAGGCCACGCCGTGTCATGCTCGGGTGGGCGTCGAGACGCCCGGCTCAGGATAGCGAGTCTTCGAGTGTTTTCCCACCGCCTCGACGAGCTCGTGGCGCCGTGAAGCCGGGCCTTCAGCGTCCGGGCGCGCCGACCGTGGGCACCGGTGGTCCCGGGGCGAGCAGCGGCATTGGGTCGACGCGGGCGCCGCGCCAACGCAGGGCGAAGTGGAGGTGGGCCCCGGTGACCCGTCCGGTGGCGCCGACTGCTCCGAGGCGCTGGCCCCTCGCGACCCGGTCGCCGGCCTTGACGGCCATCTCCGAGAGATGGAAGTACATGCTGACCAGGCCGTCGCCATGGTCGACGAAGACCGCCTTGCCGGCATAGAAGTGCTCCTCGGCGAGAGCCACCGTGCCGTCGGCGACGCTGTGGACCGGGGTCCCGACCGATGCGGTGAAGTCGACGCCGGTGTGCGGCGACCGCGGCTGGTCGTTGAACACCCGCCGGCGACCGAAGGCGCGGCCTGCGGGCAACGGCTCCAGGGGTGCGGCCAGCGGCAGCGTGAAGCGGCGCTCACCGCGGCGCGACCACAGGGCGCGGACGCGCTCCGCCTCGCGGGCGGCGCGGGCCGCGTTCTCTGGCGAGGGCTCCACGTACCCCGGCTCGACCGTCAGCCGTTGCTCCGGGTACGGGTAGGCCGAGACCTCGACCCTGACGGTCTCGAGCCGGCCGTCACGAACCCGTCCGAGCTCGTAGCCGCCGGCCGGTGTCTCCAGGTCGACGGCGTACCAGCAGGCGCCGCGGTGGGCGGCGAAACGTTCGCCGGCTGCGAGGCACTCGCGTACCGACTCGTCGCCGGGCCAGCGCACGACGTCTCCAGGGCGGATCGCCAGGATCGAGCCGCCGGCAGCAGCCGCGGCGAGCAGCAGCGACACCGGTCCGGTCATCGGGTCACGCCGGCAGCTTCTCCCAGTCGCTCGCCGGGGCGTCGATGGCGAGGGCGAGACCGCCGTCGGACCCCACGAACACCGGGTCCTCCGTGAGGCGGATCGAGCCGCCGCCGTAGGGTCCTAGCGCGCCCTCGAGCGCCTCCCGGAGACCCGGGATCAGGGACGAGCCGCCGGCCAGGATGATGTTGTGGCGGACCGCCTCCTGGTACTCGGGCTCCTCCGCAGAGATCAGGTCGATCATGGTCTCGGCGATCGGTGGCACCAGGGCGTCGCACGCCGCCTTCATCTCGTCGGTGATGTCGATCTCGGTCGGCTTGCCGCTGATCGGCACGGTGACCTTGACCCGTTGCGGCGGCTTGCCGACGAAGCCCGACGCCTCCTTCCACTGGCGGACCGTGTGGATCGAGACCTTGATGCCGGGGTGGCGCTCACGGAGCAGCGTGGCGAGCTGCTCGTCGATCCAGTCGCCGGCGTTGGTCAGGGTCCGCTGGTCGTCGTCGGTCGGATAGCGCCCGCTCATCACGCAGAAGTCGGTGGTGCCGGCGCCGATGTCGATGACCATGGCATGGAGCAGGGCTTCCAGGCCGTAGGCCACGGCGAAGGGCTCGGACACGATGATGAGGTTGTCGACGAATCCCCGCAGGGCCTCACGGAGGTGCTGACGATTGACTCGCAAGGCCTCGGCCGGCACGCCGACCACGGCGCGCACCTTGCTGCCGTTGGCCCGTCCTTCTTCGAGGCTGGCCAGCCGCATCAGATGGCTGATGAGCTGACGGACCGCCTGTTGGTCCTTCTCCGACCCCTCCTTGAGGAGACCCCTCTCGAGCGGCCGGTGCAGCTCGAGCATGGCGCGGTTCTCGAGGGCCTCACGACCGACGAGAACCGGCTTCTTGAGCACCTTGCGGGCAACCATGTCGACCGGCCAGCCGACGTAGCTCTCGGACATGTGGCGCTGGCTGGTCGAGGTCGAGATCGAGGACCGGGAGGTGCCGAGGTCGATGCCGACGAACACATCCGAGGAGCTCTTGGACATGGCGATCATCCTTTCGACGGGTCGAGCTGTGGGGAGCCGATCGACTCCATGTAGCGCACGATTCCGGCCTGCAGCGCCTCGGCGATCCGTTGCCGGTAGCTCGGGACGGCCAGGAGGCGGGCCTCGTGGTCGTTGGAGATGCAGGCGACCTCGGCCAGCACTGCGGGCATCTCGGTGGCGATTAGCACGGCGAACGGGGCGGTCATCACTCCCCGGCTGACGATCGCCGGGTTGTCCTGGCGCAGGGTCGTGGCGAGCGCACGCTGGATCTCGCGCGCCAGCCGCCGCGACTCGTGCTGGCGAACGTCGGCGTACAGCCCCTCGAGGAGAGCCCGGTAGTCAGCGAGCGCGAAGTCGGAGGAGCGGTTCTCGGCGGCCGCCAGCCGTTGCAGGAAGGGATCGTTGGTCGGTCCCAGGTGGTAGACCTCGATGCCTCGTGCGGTACGGTCAGGGAGCCAGTTGACGTGGATCGAGACGAACAGGTCGGCACGGCCGGTGTTGGCGATCTCGGCCCGACGCCGCAGCGACACCTCCGAGTCGTCCTGGCGGGTGAGCAGCGCCTCGAAGCCCGCTCGACGGAGGCTCGCCCCGAGGCGGAGGGCGATGTCCAGGGTCAGGTCCTTCTCGAGGAGACCGTAGGACAGGGAGGTGCCCCCGTCGATGCCGCCGTGGCCGGCGTCGACGGCGATCCGGCGCACCGTCAGGGGGATCTCCTCCGGCAGCCCGCGACCGATGGCGCTGGCAAGATGACGGTGGGACGGGGCGACAGCCGGGTCCGGATGCTCCTCGAGCTCGACGACGACCGGGCGCTGTTCCGGCCCGCCGCCGGCGATGGCCGTGCTCTCGCTGCCCGGCCACATCAACGCGCCCACCGCGAGGCCGGCGACCGCGATGAGCGCCAGGGTGGCAGCGAACCGTCGACGACGGGTGCGGTTCGCCTCTCTCTCACGGCGTAGCGAGCCTCGCGGCCTGCCGTGCAGGGCCTCGAAGTTCTCCTCGACGAGCCCTGACAGCAGGCGCTGCTTGCATCGCTCGACCTCGGTGCGTCGCGGCACCGGCGCCTCCCCTTGTTTGCCCCGCGCCTCCCGACAAGTTCCTCAGTTCACGACCCCTTCGGCACTGTTGCCGGGAGCGCTCCACCGTTCATCGTAGCACGGGCTCGGGCGAGGGTCCGCCGGTCGTTCGGACAGGGAGCTCCTGCGGAGCGTCTCCTGGAGAGGACGCCCGGCTCTGACGTCCCCGCGGTGGTCGGTGCGATCTCATTGGCACGAGCCTTGCTAAGATGCCTGGACGTGCTGCGTCTGAGTCGCGAGAAAGGGGAAGGGAACATGAAGCTGCTGCACAATCGTCTGACGGCTCCGGCGGTGGTCATTCTGACGGTGGTCGCCGCCGGAGGATGCTCCAGTGCGACGCCGACCGACACCCCGGGCGTCGACCGTCTCGGCGAGTACATTCTTCGGCAGAAGGGACCGGAGGTCGAGGCCTACCTCGGGTATCGTTTCGCCAGCCAGTCCATCGCCAGCGACTGGCTGATCCTCGAGGTCGCCCTGACCTCGCCCAACGGTCAGAGCGCCGACGTCCAGCGCGACAGGGTCTACGTCCGGACGCCCGATGGCGCCAGAATTCCGCTCGCCACCCAGGAGGAGTTCGGCAAGGAGCACGGCCGTCTCCGGAGCACCCTGCAGAAGGCCGCGGTGGCGCGGGACCCGATGGACTACTTCAACCCGAGCCGACAGGACTGCGGCCTGAGGTTCTTCGCCTCGCCAGGCGCCGGGGTGGTGTTCCAGGAGCTCAGCCTGAACGACCGTCGCGGCTGCCAGGGACAGCTGTTCTTCAGGATCCCCGGGGGCATCCAGAAGGGGCGCTGGACCTTCGGCATCGAGCTTGCGGAGAGCGACATCCGGATTCCGTTCACACTCTGAGGGGACCCGATCGCGCCATCTCGGGTCCCCACCCTCGGGGGTGGGGTCTTCTGTCTGCGGGACGATCCGACCGGGCGTCGTACCTCAGGGGAAGATGCCGCGGTTGACGTAGCTGTGGGCGATCTTGTCGATCGCCACGACCATGGCGGCGGTGCGCAGGTCGACGGCGCCCTGGTGGCGACGCTGCACCTCGCGGATCTCGTTGTACGCGCCGATCATGGTCTCCTCGAGACCCGAGTTGACCAGGTCGATCTCGTCGGGGCCGTGGGCGAAGTGCTCGAGCTCGCGGTCGGAGAAGATGCGTCCCGTGGCGTTCTCCACGGCGGTCAGCAGCTGCCGCGCGGAGCGCTCCTCGAAGCGCTTCTCGACCCGGCCGAAGCGGACGTGCGACAGGTTCTTGAGCCACTCGAAGTAGGACACCGTGGTGCCGCCGGCGTTGATGTAGATGTCCGGCAGCACCACCACGCCGCGCTCGAAGAGCATCTGGCTCGCCTCGGCGGTCAGCGGTCCGTTGGCCGCCTCGACGATCATCTTCGCCTTGACCCGGGGTGCGTTCTCGGCGGTGATCACGTTCTCCAGGGCGGCCGGAATCAGGATGTCACACTCCAGCTCGAGACCGAGGTCACGGCTTTCGAGGTCCTTCGCGCCGGCGAACCCGAGGATCGTGCCGCGCTCGCGCCGATGGGCCATCAGCGCCTCGATGTCGATTCCCGTCGGCTTCGAGATCGCCCCGTCGACCTCGACGACCCCGACGATGGTCACGCCGCCCTCCAGCTGGAGGAACCGTGCGGTTGGGTAGCCGACGTTCCCGAGACCCTGGATGACGATTCTCTTGCCCTCCAACCCGGTGCCGAGCCCGATCGGCTTCATGTCCTCGACCCGGCTGCAGACCTCGCGGACGCCGATGAACACTCCCCGTCCGATGGCCTCCAGCCGGCCCTGGATGCCACCCTCGCCCACCGGTTTGCCGGTCACGCAGCCGAGGGCGTCGATGTCGTGCGGCACCAGGGTGGAGTAGGTGTCGGCGATCCATGCCATCTCTCGTGGGCCGGTGCCGAAGTCTGGCGCCTGGACGTCCAGCCCCGGCCCGATGAAGCGCTTCTTGAAGAGCTCGAAAGCGTAACGTCGGGTCACCCGCTCGAGCTCGGCTGCCGAGCAGGAGCGGGCGTCGATGCGCACGCCACCCTTGGCGCCGCCGAAGGGCACGTTGACAATCGCGCACTTGTAGGTCATCAGCGCCGCCAGCGCCATGACCTGGTCCTCGTTGACGTGCGCCGCGTAACGGATGCCGCCGCTGGTCGGCAGCTTGTGGTGGCTGTGCTCGGCGCGCCAGGCGGCCACCACCTCGACCGTGCCGTCGTCGCGCTTCAGGGGAAAGCTGAAGCGGATGATGCTGTTGACCTGTTTGATCTGCTCGACGATCCCCGGCTCGTGCCGGGTGAGAGCCGCGGCACGGTCGAAGGTGTGGTTGACCTGTTTGAAGAAGCTCGTCTGGCGTGGCATGGCGGTCCTCCAATGGGAAACCGACAGGCGGTAACCCGGCGCGGCAGATGGTACCACCTCCCTGAGAACGGGAGCCGGGGGCGCCCCACCGACCTGGAGGTTGAAGGATGAGAGCACACTGGCAGCGTGGCGTGATGACCCTCGCCGCGATCGCCGCCGCGGCGATCCTGGCGACGGGCGACGAAGGAGA
This sequence comes from uncultured Thermoanaerobaculia bacterium, assembly GCA_964553295.1. GTDB lineage: Bacteria > Acidobacteriota > Thermoanaerobaculia > Thermoanaerobaculales > Sulfomarinibacteraceae > CAZKKP01. The sequence continues at coordinate 9,714 of CAZKKP010000028.1, forward strand.
TCAGCACATGACGGGGAGCATCCAGGTGTACTCGGTCGAGGCCGGCGCGCTCGTCGACAGCGAGCGGGTGGTCAAGGAGGACAGCGAGTGGCGGCGTCTGCTCACTCCCGAGCAGTTCCGCATCGCCCGCGGCCACGGCACCGAGCGGGCCTGCACCCGCTCCGAGCGGGAGTCGACGGCCGAGGGCGTCTACCGATGTGTCGCATGCGGCAACGACCTCTTCCTGTCGACCGCGAAGTTCGTCTCCGGCTCCGGCTGGCCGAGCTTCTTCGAGCCGGTGCACGAGGCCAACGTCGGCACCTCGGTGGACCGCGCCCTGGGCATGGTCCGGACCGAAGTCCACTGCAGCCGCTGCGACGCCCATCTCGGCCACGTCTTCGACGACGGGCCGCGGCCCACGGGCCTGCGCTATTGCATCAACGGCGCCGTCCTCGAGCTGGCGCCGATGGACCTCGACGGCGACGGCAAGGTGGCGCGCTGAGGCGCCTGCAGGAGGTCTCAGCCCTGGGTGAACTCGACGACCGCCTTCGAGGCCAGCCGCTCGAGCAGGGCGCGGACCGCCTCGGCGGTCTTCTGCTGGCCGGCCAGCGCCCGGGCCTGGGCGGCGGCGGCGTCGAACGGGACGGCGGCATCGCCGCTCTGGAAGAAGTCCTGGTGCTCGTCGTAGAACCGACGCACCTCTTCGTCGCTGACCTCGATGGTGGGCGCGACCTGCTCGGCGATCAGGACTCGTGACAGCTCGAGATGCTCGACCACCTTCTCAAGCTCCGCCCGGGACGAGCCGGCGGCGGCGAGGTTGGCCGCAAGCTGCTCCGCGCCGCCCGCCTGCTGCTCGGCGGCCGCCAGCATCTGCTGGATGCGAGCGGGGTCCGGGGAGAGCCCGGCGCGCCTTGCCTCGCGGGCCAGCAGGCGCTGTTCGATGACCCGCTGGGTGGCCTGATCCATGAGCTGCCGGGTGTCCATCTCCTGGCCGACGGCCTTGAGCTGGGCCTGCAGGTTGAGCATGACGAGGGAAATCTCGGCGGCGCGCACGGGCTCGCCGTCGATCCTCAGCACCACCGGGTTGCGGCCGGTGCCGCTCGGCGTCAGATCCTGGGCGCCACCGACGATCGCGGCGAGCGCGACAGAGATCGAGCACAGCAGAGTCAGAGTCCTCGTGGTCATGGTCTTCTCCTCGGGCGCCTGAGGGCGCGGCGGCCAGGATAGCACCGGCGGGGCGTCGACGGCTTCAGCGCAGCGGCAGGTCGACCCGGTCCATCACCCGATAGGCCGGCAGCAGGCCCACCTGCTCGTCCCAGTAGGGGGTGCGCCGATACCACCACTCGAAGCGCCGCCGCCCGTCGCCGGCGAACGCCTCGTCGGCGAGGGCCGCCTGCCACTCGGCGCGGATCGTCTCGTCGGCGAGGAGGCCCCGGGCGATCTTCTCGAGGACGTCGAGGCCGATGTACTCCTTGCGCTCGAAGACGGTCATCAGGGCGCCCCAGCGGAGCAGCGAGTCCGGGGCCTCGGGCTCGAGCAGCTGGACGGCGATCGCGAAGTCGGGCTGATCGGCCGGGATCCACAGGCTGCCGCGCCCGACCCGGCGTCGCTCGGTCTGGCGCTCGACCGTGAACTGGCGCACGGCGACCACCCCCTGGTACGGTGCGGCGGCGAGGACCGGCTCGCTGACGCGGATGGTCTCAACCTCGAGCTCGACCGCCTCGGCCAGCCGGGCGAAGCGCAGTCCGTGGCCTGCGACGACCTCCTCGACCTGGGGCCAGCCGGCCGGCACGAGGTAGCCGCGCGGCCGCGGCAGCATCCGGTCGGGTACCGGCCGGTGGCGCCACGGCACCTCGATCTCGGCGAGCTCGCCGCGACGGTAGCGGAGGAAGGCGCCTCCGGTCACCTCCGAGTCGACCCGCTCCCAGGCGTAGGCCGGCCAGCGCAGGACGTCGGCGTCGTCGGCGACCCGCCACGAGACGACGACCTTCGAGGCCGCGGCGTCGGGTCGCCCGGCGGCGACGGTTCGTCCCTCGGCCGCAGTCACCGCCGCGACCAGCTCGCGGCCGCCCGCGGCCGCCTCGGCGAGCAGCGCCGCCATGAAGTCGCGGTTGGCGAGCACGCGCTGCTCGAAGGGCTTGTGCGAGTGCATCTCGACCAGCACCGACGGCCGATGGCGGAGCGGGAAGTAGCCCGACGAGTAGCGGGGCTGGGTGACGTCCCAGACCAGGCCGCGGCTCGGGTCGGACCAGTCGGCGAGGTCCACGTAGGGACCGCTGGGATGGCCGGCGGCTTCGGTTGCCGCGAGGGCCCGCGGCAGCCGGTCGCGCACCCAGGCGTCGACCTCGGGGTCGAGCTGGGGGGCCTCGGCGACCAGCCAGGTCAGCACCCAGAGGGAGTCGGAGCCGTTGGTGACGTGATTGTCGACGTGCAGGTGCGGGCGCCACTCGTTGACCAGCCCGACCAGCGCCCGGGCCTCGGGGCTCGCCAGGCGGAGGAAGTCGCGGTTGAGGTTGAGGCCGCTGGTGGTGGCGCGGAAGCCCATGCCCTCGACCGGGCCGTCCTGGTTGGGGCGGTTGTGGGGTGACACGCGCTCGTGGCCGTCGACGTTGAGGATGGGTACATACAGCGTGACGATCCCCTCGGCGAGCTCCGGCCTGAGGCCGAGGGCGAGGTCGCGGAGCAGCATCAGGGTCGCGTCCTTGCCGTCGATCTCGCCGGCGTGGATGCCGCTCTGGATGAGCACCACCGGCAGGCCGGTGGCCCGGGCGGCGGCCGGGGTGAAGGCGCCGACCGACGAGACCACGACTAAAGGCAACGGTCTGCCCTCTGCGGAGCGGCCGAAGTCGGAGAGTCGCACGACGCCCGGCAACCTCGACTCCACCCGGCGCAGGAAGGCCATGGTGTCCTCGTAGCTGGGAGTCGACCTGAAGTCGGCGAGCTCGGCGGGCGTCAGCCACTCGACCGGCACCCGGGGCTCGACCGCTCCGAGAGGCGCCGCTGCGACCACCAGGGCGAGACAGAGGAGGATTGGCTTGCGCATGGTCCGTACTGTACCCCGAATCGGCCGCGCCCGCCGCCGGGCGAGACGCGAGATGCGGCCGTGGTGCTCCGGTCTCAATGGAGGATCGGTTTCCGGGATAATGGACCGATGCTGGTCGGCGACGTCGACGAGGCCGAAGGCCGGTCGCGCCATCTCTCTGGTCTTGCCGGGGTCCTGCTGGCCGTCGCGACCGTTGCGGTGGTGACGTTGTGCTTCGTCGAGGGAAGGGCGCTCTCGGCGCCGCCACAGTCCAACGTCCGGCGTGCCGACGGCGAGATCCGGGTGTTCGCGATCTCCCGGGGCGACCTTCTCGATCGGGCGGGGTTGCGGGCCGGCGACCGGATTCTGGCGGTCGACGGCGCCGAGGTCGCCAGCGGGCGCGAGCTCAGCGAGGCGCTGCGGCTCGTCGCGCCGGGGAACCGGGTGCATCTCGACGTCGTGCGAGGGGGCGACACCCTCCGGCTGTCGGCAGCCAGTGAGCCCAACCTGTCCCTGCGACGATCGCTGTCCGTTCTGCTGCCGATCGTCGTGCTGCTCGCCGCGGGGGTCGGCGTGCTCGTGGCGAGCCGGGGCACGGTCGCGGCGCAGCTCTTCCTGCTCTGGTGCACCACCTCGGCGGTCAACGACGCCATCCAGCTCGCTCCCCTCGGCGGCGACGGCTGGGCGCAGCGGGTTCTGATCGCGGCGTACACGCTGTACAGCCTGCACAGCCCGGCCCTCGGGCTGCACCTGTTCGTGCGCTTCCCCGAACGCGGCCGGGCGCAACGCTGGATCCGTTGTTGGCTGCCAGCCGCCTACGCCATCCAGCTCGCCCTGGGACTGAGCTACTTCCTGCCGACCCTCTCGAGCTGGTGGGAGGCCCAGCTCGGTCGACCAGGCCTGCATGCAGCCCTGTTCGACCTGTTCAACCTCAACGTCGTCGAGTGCTCCGGTCTGTCGGCGGTGAGCCTGGCCGTGATGGCGATGGGCGGCTCGACGGATCGGGTTCGTCTGCAGGCGCGGATCCTGTTTCTCGGGTTCCTCCTCCTGAGCAGCCTCCAGCTCGCTCTGTGGGTGCTGCCGCTCAGGCTGGTGGGCCGAACCCTGGTTTCGGCAGAGGGTTACACCCTCCTCGACCTGGTGCTGCCGACCACCGTGGCGATCGCGATCCTGTTCTACCGGCTGTTCGGGATCGACCTGCTGATCCGCCAGGGCTTCATCTACGGGTCGGCGACGGTGGTCGTCGCGGTGGTGGTCGGCCTGGCCGCGGCGAGCCTGAGCTGGGTCGGTCACCAGCTCCTCGAGGATCCGGGAACCGTCGTCGTCGCAGGCTCGGCGGCTCTCGCCGCACTGCTCGTCCAGCCGGTCAGTCGACGTGTCCGCTGGTGGGTGGACCGGACGCTGTACCGGCGGCGAGTCGACCTGGGACAGCTCCTCGAGGGCACCTCGAAGCAGCTCGCCGCCCTGCACGACGCCGGCGCCGCGGCGGCGCTGGTGCGCCTCCGCCTCGAGCTGGCTCTCGAGCCGGACCGCCTGGAGGTGGTCGTGCTCCGTCCACCGGAGCGGATCGAGCGGGTGGATCTGGACGGCCGCCTGCTGACGGCCGGGGGGATCGGCGACGCGGCGGCGGTCGAGCGGGTTCTCGCCGGTCGCCACCGGCCCTTCGTGCCAGCAGGCGGGGTCCTTTCAGAGTGGGCGTTGGTGGTGCCGCTGCTCCACGGCGACACCGTGCAGGGCGCGGTCCTGCTCGGGCCCCGGCGGGACGGATTGCCCTACCTTGCGGACGAGATGCAGCTGCTCGCGGGGCTCGCCCCCCTTGCCGCCGCCGTCCTCGACAGTGCCCGGCTGTTCGAGGAGCGGCAGGCGGCCGAGCGGTTGGCGATGGTCGGCGCCGCCACTGCGGCCATCGCCCACGAGCTCAAGAACCCCCTGGCCGCGATCAAGAGCACCACCGCCATCCTCCGCCGGCGCCTCGGTGAGGATCCCCGCGGGCGGGAGCTCACCCAGGTGGTCGAGGACGAGGTCGACCGGCTGCAGAAGTCGGTCGTCGAGGTGCTCTCCTTCGTGCGCCCGCCGACCGTTCTCCCGGTGCCGGTGTCCCTCGGCGAGCTCCTCGCCCAGCTCGTTGCGGTGGTCGAGCCCGACCTCGCGCGCTCGGGTGTGGCTGTCACGCTGTGCGACCGGGCGCCGTCGGCAGTGGTCCGCGGCGACCCCGACCGACTGCGCCAGGCCTTCCTCAACCTCCTGCTCAACGCCCGCGAGGCCCTGCCCGCGGGCGGTTCGGTGGTCGTCGACGTCGACCCTCGGGAACCGGCCGACGGGCGGGTCGAGGTGAGGGTCAGCGACAGCGGTGCCGGATTCAGCGACGAAGCTCTCCGCCGGGCCTCGCAGCCCTTCTTCAGCACCAAGAGGCTCGGGACCGGGCTCGGGCTCGCCAACGTCCGACGGACGGTCGAGGAGCACGGCGGCGAGCTCGAGCTCGGCAACGGCCCGGCGGGAGGCGCCTGGGTGGTGGTCCGTCTGCCGCTCGAGAGCCTCGAGCGCCGGGACATCGGAGGCTGATGATGCAGCAGGGTGGATCCGGTAACGGCCGCGGCGTCCTGGTGGTCGACGACGATCGCGGATTCCTGGTGAGCCTGGAGGCGTTGCTCGCCGACGAGGCCGGCTACCTCGTCGAGACGGCGGGCTCCGGCGCCGAGGCCCTCGAGAAGCTCTCGGCGAACCCGGGGATCGACCTCGTGCTCAGTGACCTGTCGATGCCGCGGATGGACGGTCTCGAGCTCCTGGCGGCGGTACATGAGCGGCGACCCGGACTGCCGTTCATCGTCATGACCGCCCACGGCTCGGTCGCTACCGCCGTCGAGGCCATGCGGCGAGGGGCAGCCCAGTACCTGACCAAGCCGGTCGAACCCGACGAGCTGCTGGTCCAGGTCGGTCGCGCTCTGGCGGTCGCCGGGGTCGAGGGCCAGCTGCGCGAGCTCGCCGGTCGCTACGGCGAGCCCGGCGTCCAGGACCTGCTCATCGGCTCGAGCACGGTCGTCCGGACCCTCGACCGGACGATCAGCGACCTCGCCGCGGTCGACTCGACGGTGCTCATTCGTGGTGAGACCGGCACCGGCAAGGAGCTGGTCGCCCGCCTGATCCACCGGCGAAGCCGAAGGGCGCGGCGGCCCTTCGTCGTCGTCAACTGCACCGCGATTCCCCGCGACCTCCTCGAGAGCGAGCTGTTCGGCGCCGAGCGCGGCGCCTATACCGGCGCCACCACCTCCCGCCGCGGGCGGATCGAGGAGGCGGATGGCGGCTCCTTGCTGCTCGACGAGGTCGGCGACATGCCCACCGAGCTGCAGCCGAAGCTGCTTCGGTTCCTCCAGGAGCGGACCGTGCGCCGGGTCGGGGGTGACCGCGAACGGGCAGTCGACGTGCGGGTACTGGCAGCGACCCACCGCGACCTCGAGAAGGCGATGTGCGAGGGCAGCTTCCGTGAGGATCTCTTCTACCGCCTCGAGACGATTCCGATCGAGGCGCCGGCTCTGCGGCACCGCCTGGAGGACCTGCCGGAGCTGTGCGCCCACCTGGTGGCGCGGATCGCGCAGCGAGTCGGACGTCCGGCGTTGCCGGTCAGCCCCGAAGCCCTCGATCTTCTCGCCGGCCACCCCTTCCCGGGAAACGTGAGGGAGCTGGAAAACCTGCTCGAGCGGGCGTTGGTGCTCCGCCAGGACGAGCCGGGGCGCTCGGCGGTAGTCCGGCCGGAGGACCTCAGGCTCGATCCCAGGCGCGGCCGTCAGCTGGCGGAGATCCCACTGGAGCAGGGCTTCCTGCTCCTTGCCGAGCGTTTTGCCGACGCCGAGCGCGACCTCGTGCGTCGGGCGCTGGCCGCCTGGCCGACGCTGCCCAATGGCGAGATCGCCGAGCGCCTCGGTACCAACCGCCGGGTGCTCGAGCTGCGCATGCGCGAGTACGGTCTGGCCAAGCCCTGAGGCCGTTGGCGGCACCACGGCGTGCATCGCCGCACCGTGCGGTGCGCCGGTAGCGGGCCGGACGCCGGGCGGGCGCAGCAGGGATGGGGGCTTCGCCTGGTCCTGTCGCGAGCACAGATCTTGCAACCTCGCCGTGCATGGCGATGGTGCTGGTGGTCGACTCGAACGCCGCGTTCACTCGCAGCCTGCAGATCCTGCTCGAGGATGAGGGTCGCCACCAGGTGTGCCTGGCCGGCAGCCTGGCCGAGGCGCGCGGGCTGCTCGCCCGCACGCCGCGGATCACGGTGGTGCTCACGGAGCTCAGCCTGCCGGACGGCGACGGCCTCAGCCTGGCCGAAGAGGTCGGGAGGCTCGAGGGCGCCCGGACCGCGATCGTCATGACCGCCGACCGTGCCGCTCGGCAGGTCCTGGCCGAGCTCGGGGGCAGCCCGGTCCGGGTGCTGGGCAAGCCGGTCGACCCGCAGGAGCTGCTCGAGCTGGTCGCGGCGGCGAGCTGACCTCAGGGGCGATGACAGCCCGGTTCCTTGCGCGGCGAAGTGCCACGTCGCCAGGACGCCGGGGGGTGTTCTAAGTCCCGTTTCGCCCCTCATCCTCATGGTGACGGCGACGGTCGGTCGCGGCCAGGCCCGCGCTTCGGGTCACGACGCCTCGGTCGCCCCGTGCTGGCCCGCGGTGAAAGGCCCGGGCCGGGACAGCCCGAGCTGCTCGAGGGACTCGGGACGGGGGCGGTCGTGGGCTGCGTCCCAGTAGGGCGAAAGCCGTCGGAGGTTGTGCACGATCTCCGGGAAGACGGCGATCACCTTCTCAACCTCGTCCTCGGTGGTGTAGCGCGACAGTGAGAATCGAATCGAGCCGTGGACCGCGGTGAAAGGCACCTGCATCGCGCGCAGCACGTGCGACGGCTCCAGCGAGCCGGAGGTGCAGGCGGAGCCCGACGAGGCACAGATGCCGTTGGCCGAGAGCTGGTAGAGCATGCCCTCGCCCTCGACGAAGTGGACACTGAGGTTCAGCGTGTTCGACAGCCGCTCGGCGCCGCCGCCGTTGACCTCGGCCCAGGGGATCCGCGAGGTGAGCTCGGACTCCAGTCGGTCGCGCAGCCGGCGGATCCGGGTCTCGTCCTCGTCGTGGTGGGCCATG
>CAZKKP010000029.1:0-12141 GCA_964553295.1 uncultured Thermoanaerobaculia bacterium
TTCGAGGAGTTCAAGGGCACCGGGAACATGGAGGTCCACCTCGACCGCAAGCTCGTCGAACGGCGGGTCTTCCCGTCGGTGGACATCCACAAGTCGGGCACCCGCAAGGAGGAGCTGCTGATCCCCGAGTGGGAGCTGCGCCGCATCTGGGTGCTGCGCAAGGTCTTGTCATCCCTGTCCCCGGTGGAGGCCATGGAGCTGCTCCTGGAGCGGCTCAGCAAGGCGCCCTCCAATCGGGAGTTCCTCGAGGCCATGTCCCAGGGCTGACCCACCCGGCCCCGCTGATGGTGGCGTCAGGTCGAGATCTCGTACTGCTCGTGGTGGAACAGGGCGTTCTCCCGGACGACGACCTCGATCTCGTGCGACTCCTCGAGTTCGCGCAGAAGGTCACGGAAAGGCCCCTGGAGGTACTGCGAGACCTCAGGATGCACGGTCAGGGACACCCGCAGGCCGTGCTCCCCTCCGGCTGCCGCGAGCAGCTCGCGACGAATCTCCAGACACAGCGTCGGGAGAGCCCTGATCTGGCCGGATCCGCGGCAGTAGGGGCACTCCCGCCGGAGGGTCCGGTCGAGGCTCGGACGGGCTCGCTTCCGGGTCAGCTGGATGAGGCCGATGTCACTCATCGGCAGAAGCTGGGTGCGTGCCGGATCGCGAGCAAGCTCCTCGGCGAGGGCCTCGTAGACGGTGCGACGATTCGCCGGGTCCTCCATGTCGATGAAGTCGACCACGACGATGCCCCCGAGGTCCCGCAGGCGGAGCTGACGGGTCAGCTCGTGGACCGCTTCCAGGTTGATCCGCAGGACCGTGTCCTCGAGCGAGCTCGTGCCGACGAACTTGCCGGAGTTGACGTCGACGGCCACCAACGCCTCGGTCTGGTTGACCACGAGATAGCCGCCCGACTTCAACCAGACCTTGGGCCGAAGGGCCTTCTCGAGCTCGCGGTCGACGCCGAAGGCGGTCATCAGGTCGGTCGCCTGGCGGAAGAGCTTGACCCGGGGTACCAGGCTCGCGTCCCGCGTCTGCAGGAACTCCAGCGCCTCCTCGAAGCTCTCCTCGTCGTCCAGCCAGACCTCCTGAACGGCGTTCGTGAAGATGTCGCGCACCGCCCGGAGCACCGGGCTGAGCTCGCGGTGCACGAGGGACGGCCCATGACTGCGCTCGGCAGCTTCGTGGATCCGTCGCCAGAGAGTGGCGAGGTCGTGGCGATCGGCCTCGAGCTCGGGCTCTCCCTGACCCTCTCCGGCGGTCCGAACGATCCAGCCGCCAGGCCCTCCGAAGCCGTCAATCAGAGCCTTGAGCCTGAGCCGCTCCTCGGGGTCGGAGATCCGCCGCGACACGCCCACCTGGCGGGCCGTCGGCAGGAAAACGAGGAACCGTCCGGGAAGCGTGATGTGGGTGGTCAGGCGGGCGCCCTTGGCGCCGAGGGGGTCCTTGACCACCTGCACGAGGATCTCCTGGCCGGGTCGCAGCAGGTCACCGATCTGTGAACCCGAAAGGTCGAGGGCCTCGGTCACCGGGTCGACCGCCGAGAAGATGTCGGTGTAGTCGTCGAGGAGACCACCGGCCTCGCGGACATACAGGAACGCGTCCTTGCCGAGGCCGATGTCGACGAACGCGGCCTGCATCCCGGGCAGCACCCTCGAGACGCGTCCTTTGTAGAGGTTGCCCACCACCGACGACGTCCGGTGTCGTTCGACTCGGTAGGCGACCAGGCGACCGTCCTCGCGCAGCGCGATCCGGGTTTCGAAGGCGTTCACGGCAAGGCACAGGGTCGAGCCGCTCACTGGTTCACCAGTCGATGGCGCCACACGGACTGTGCGACGCCGATGGTCGCGCAGGTCGACAGCAGTGACGATCCCCCATAGGAGAACAGCGGCAGGGTGATGCCGGTCGTCGGCAGGCAGCCGAGCACCATGCCGAGGTTGACGATGACCTGGAAGGCGAGCCAGGCGATGGTCAGGGTCAGGAAGGCGATGCCGTACCGACTCTCCGACAGGGTGGCCGCGAGGCCGAGACGGTACAGCAGGAGGGCGTAGGCGAGCAGCAGGCCGGTCGAGCCCACGAAGCCGGTCGCCTCGGCCCAGGCCGCGAAGGCGAAGTCGGTCTGCTGGGCCGGCAGGAAGCGCAGCAGGGACTGGCTGCCGCGCCCGAGACCCTGGCCCGCCACACCGCCCGCGCCGACCGCGATCTTCGACTGACGCACCTGGTAGCCCGCGCCGTAGGGATCGCGTTCGCTGTCGAGCAACGTCAGCACGCGTTCCTTCTGATACGGCTTGAGCAGGCTGTGCCAGGCGCCGACCGCCACGACCAGGCCCACCACCAGGAGCACGACCCACGTCCACCGCGGCACCCCGCCCAACCACAAGGCGGCGCCGAGCAGCGGCAGGTAGGTCAGCGCCACGCCGAGATCCGGCTGCAGCAGGATCAGCGCCATGCTCGCGCCGACGAGTGCCGAGACCGTGCCGAGGTCGCGCACCGAGAGGTTTCGCGTGGTTCGGCGGCTGAGCCATGTGGCGACCATCAGCATGGTCCCCAGCCGGGCGAACTCGCTCGGCTGCACTGTCAGCGGTCCCAGGGAGAACCAGCCGCGGGTTCCCGAACGGACCGCGCCGAGCTGCAGCACGGCTGCGAGGAGCACGAGCCCGATCCCGTAGAGAAGCGGCCCGAGTCGCTCCCAGGAATCCGGGCGAACCCTGGAGAGCAACCAGATCAGACCGAGGCCCAGGCTCCCCCAGATCAGCTGGCGAGTCAGCAGGCCCTGGCCGACGGCGGGCCCGAGCGCGTGCAACGTCGCCGCCGACGCGGCGAGCACGCTGACCACCGCGAGGACGAGCCACGGATCGACCCGGTGTTCCACGGCCGAATTCTACTCGGGCGCCCGTCGGGAGGTTGCATCGGGCTGGGGAGGGTCGAACGCGGCGCGAAAGACCCTGCCGGCGACCGGGGCGGCCACGCTGCCTCCGCCGCCGCCGTGCTCGACCAGCACCACCAGGACGAGGTTCGGGCCATCGAGCGGTCCCCAGCCGACGAACAGTGCGTGGTGTCGGAGCTCCTTCGGCAGATCCTCGTTCTTCACGCCATCCTGGAGACGGGCTACCTGGGAGGTGCCGGTCTTGCCGGCGACCGGCAGCGAGGACAGCCGGCGCGCCGTCCCCTCGGGGCCGTGCACGACCCTCTCCAGACCGTTGACCACGGATGCCAACAGCTGCGGGTCCAGCTCGAGGTCCACCGGGGGCGACATCGTCGGAGACTCGACCAGGTAGGGGGTCACCAGCCGGCCTCCGTTGGCGAGAGCAGCGTAGGCTCGCGCCAGCTGCAGTGCCGTGGCGAGTACCGGTCCCTGACCGATGGAGACCGACACGGCCTCCCCCGGATACCAGGGCGTGCCCCGGACCCGCTCCGCCCACTCAGGGGTGCCGACCAGGCCCGCGTTCTCGACCTCGAGGCCGAGGCCGGTCCGTGATCCGAAACCGAATCGATGCATCCACCTGGCGATGCCCTGGATGCCGAGCCGTTGCCCGAGGAGGTAGTAGTAGCTGTCGCATGACACCTCGAGCGAACGGCGCAGGCCGACACCGCCGTGACCGGAGCGGGCCCAGCAGCGGAAGCGGTGGTTGTGGAGGGTGACCGCTCCGCTGCACGCCACCTCCCACGACGGCGAGACGAGGCCCTCGGCCAGCCCGCCGAGGGCGAGGAACGGCTTGACCGTCGAGCCCGGCGGGTAGGCGCTCTGGATACATCGGTTCTGCAGCGGATGGCGGGGATCGGAGCGGATTTCCTGCCAGGTCTCCTGGGAGAGCCGGCCGACGAAGACGTTGGGGTCGAAGGACGGCGACGAGTACATGACCCGCACCGCGCCACTGGATGGCTCGAGGCCGACGACCGCCCCCGCCTCGTCGCCGAGGGCGAGGGCGGCGGTGTGCTGGAGTGTCATGTCCAGGGTCGTGCTGAGGTCGGGGCCCGGCTGTGCGGGCACCTCGCGGACCAGCCCAAGCTGGCGGCCGACCGCGGACACCACCACCCAACGTTCTCCGTCCCGACCCGCGAGCTGCTCTTCGTACAGGGCCTCCACTCCGATTGCGCCGACCAGCGCATTCCGGTCGAGGCCCGGCTCGGCCTCCAGGTCGGTGGCCGTCACCAGCCGGAGGTGGCCGACGACATGGGCGATGCCCGCACCCAGCGGGTAGTGGCGGCGGAAGCGCTCGACCACCGAGAGCTCGGGGTGGTCGCTCTGGTGCGAGCGGATCCGGGCCACCTGCTCCCAGCTCAGCTCCTCGCCGATCAGCACCGGTGCGAGCATGCTGGACCGGTGGTCCTCGAGGCGTTGGCGGAGCGTGGCCGCCCCGGCGATCCCGCTGCGGGCCAAAAAGAGCACGGTTCGGTCGAGGTCGGCCGCCTCGTCAGGGAACAGCAGCAGCTCGAAGCTCGGGCGGGTGTCGGCCAGGAGCTGCCCGCTGCGGTCGAAGATCCGCCCCCGCACCGCAGGCAGGGGCAGGCGGCGCAGCCGATTGTTGTCTGCCAGCTGACGCCAGTGGTCGCCGGTCAGCAACTGGAGGTGCGCGAGGCGGAGGTGGATCGCCCCGAGAGCCAGCAGCACCCCGAGCAGCAGCAGGGCGGCTCGGCGCCGGGGCGGGGCGAGGTCCTCGCGAACTTGCACGGCTCACCGCAGCCGTCGCGCGCGATGGCGCTTCCAGCGAGCGGGCAGGTCGAGAGCGAGCACGCAGCCGACGGCGCCGCACCACAGCCCGGTCAAGAGGGCGCCGCGGGCGACGGCCAGCCAGCCACTCCAGCTGCCGAGTCCGAGAGGCAGCAGGGCGAGCTCGCGGGCGACGACGAGCACGACGACGCCGACCACACCGCCGGCCACCCAGGCGCGAGGGCTGCGATCGGCCAGGACCGCCGCCAGACCCTGGAGAGCCAGGGCGCTCGCTGTCCATGAGATTCCCCCGGGCCCGACCACCGGCTCGAGGGTGACGTCCCATGCGAGGCCGAGCAACAGCGCCCCCCAGACGGTGCGCTGCTCGGAGTGGCTGAGCGTGCTGCCGACCAGCAGCACCATCGGCACTACGGCCTCCCCGCACCAGGGAGGCACGCCTGGGATGCCGAGCAGCCGCTGCAGCACGAGGGTCACCACGGCCAGCGCCACGAACGTCATGGGCGTTCCGCCGGCCGCCTGAGCCGGCTGTCCCCGGTGAGCAGCAGCACGATGCGCGCCGTGGACAGCCCTGCGGTCGGCCGCGCTCGCACCTCGAGAAAAGCCGACTCCCGCTCGCGCACATGGCTGACCGTCGCCACCGGAATGCCGAAGGGGTAGATGCCGTCGGCGCCCGAGGTGACCAGCAGAGTGTCGACGGTCAACGGCGCCGACCGGGACACGTAGTGAACCTCCAGCTCGGCGCCGCCAGTGCCGGCGGCGATGGACTGGACGGTGCCGTCCGGGGACTGCACCGCAACGGCGGCGGCGGGGTGGATGATGAGCTCGACCCAGGCCGTGCGACCTCCGCCACCGACGACCCGCCCGACCAGGCCGCCGGCGCCGACGACGGGGGTGTCGCGGGGGATCGACAGCCGCTCGACGGCGCGGACCTCGAGCCGGCCGAGGGCGAGGTTGCGGAAGACGCAGCGGGCGACCACCGACTCGGAGTGAAGGCGGAGGCTGCCGCGGTCGCTCCCCGCCAGCTCGCGCAGGGCCGCAACCTCGTCCTCGATGAGCAGGTTCTGCGCCAGAGAGAGCTCGAGCTCCCGGCGCAGTAGGTGGTTCTCCCGCGCCTGGGTCTGGTGCGATGTGAAGGCGGCGACGGCGCCTCGGATGCTCGCTTGCGCGGCATCGGTCAGCCAGACCACCGGCGTCACCGCGGCGTCGAGCCAGGCTGCGAGCAGCAGCCGCCCCGAGGAGGTTCGGACCTGGGCCGCCGCCATCAGCTCGAGCAGCATCCAGAGCAGTGTGACGCGGACGGCGAAGACCTGACGCTCGGTCACGGCCGACCGAATCGGAGGCCGCCGGGTCGACCGAGGTGGGCGTAGAGCGGCATCTTCCGTGCCCCGGCGTTCTCAGTCGATGGCGATCTTGCGCAGCAGGTCGATGTTGGTCAGCATCATGCCGGTTCCGCGCACGACCGCCGAGATCGGCTCCTCGCAGTGCGCCACGGGCAGTCCCGTCTCCTCGCGCAGCCGCTTGTCGAGATTCTTCAGGAGCGAGCCACCCCCGGCGAGGATGATGCCCTTGTCCATGATGTCGGCGGACAGCTCCGGCGGCGTGCGCTCGAGAGCGTTGCGGACCGTGTCGACGATCGTGGCGATGATCTCGGTGAGCGCCTCCCGGATCTCCTCGTCGGTGATGATGAGGTTCTTCGGCACACCTTCGACGAGGTCGCGCCCCTTGACCTCCATCGTCAGTGGCTCGTCGAGCGGGTAGGCGGACCCGATCTCCATCTTGATCAGCTCGGCCGTCCTCTCACCGAGCAAGAGGTTGTACTTCTTCTTCAGGTACTGGATGATCGCCTCGTCCATCTCGTTGCTGGCAACGCGAACCGAGCGGGAGTAGACCACGCCGGCGAGTGAGATCACCGCCACATCGGTAGTGCCGCCGCCGATGTCGACGATCATGTTGCCGGAGGGCTCGGTGATCGGCAGGCCGGCGCCGATGGCCGCCACCATGGCCTGCTCGACGAGGTGCACCTCGCTGGCGTGGGCGCGGTAGGCCGAGTCCTGCACGGCGCGCTTTTCCACCGGCGTGATCTCCGAAGGGACCGAGATGACGATGCGTGGCCGGACCAGAAAGGACCGGCCGTGAGCCTTCTTGATGAAGTGCTCGAGCATCTTCTCCGTGACCTCGAAGTCCGCGATGACGCCGTCCTTCATCGGGCGGATGGCCTGGATGTTGGTCGGCGTCTTGCCGAGCATCTCCTTGGCCTTGGCGCCGACCGCCTCGACCCGGTTGGTGACTCGGTTGACGGCGACGATCGAAGGCTCGACCACGGAGATGCCGCGGCCCCGGACGTACACCAGGGTGTTCGCGGTTCCGAGGTCGATGGCGAGGTCCGAGGAGAACAGCCCGAGAAGGCCGGAAAGCTGCATCAATAGACCTCCACAAACACCCGTTCACGGTGCTCGGTGCGATTTCCGGCGGGATCCACGGCGCTGATCACGAGGTCGTTCCAGCCTTCGCTGCGGAGCTCGAGGGCCTTTCGGAATCGGCCTTCGCCATCCGTTGCGACGCCTTCGCCGTTGATGTCGACCACGGCGTCCGCCTCGGTCCGGCCCTCGACGATGAACATGTGGCCGAGCTGCTGCGGTGGCGCGACCTCGAGCATCGGCGGCACGGTGTCCTCGGTGGTACGGGCCCGGGCTGCCGACAGCACCCGGAACCGCTGTGCCGGGCTCCACTCGGAGCGAACCGTCGGTGACTCGACGGTCGCCACTCGCCAGAAGTAGGTCCCGGGATGGACCGGCCGCAGGCGGGCGCTGTCCCTTTCGAGCCCGGGGGCGTCGATGTCGAGGACGTCGGTGAAGAAGTGCTTGGACCGGCTGACCTGGAGATGAATGGCGGAAGCGGCCCCAGCTCGTCGCCAGCTCAGCTCCACGACCCGGTCCCGGGAGAGCTCGAAGCCGGCGTTGTTCGTCGGACCGAGCGTGACCGGGGGTCGCGGGATCGTGCTCCTGTCGGTGAGGGCGCCGGCGGCGGTGGCCGCGACCATCTGGCGGGCGCCCACCTCGACCGTGGAGCCCGCCGAGCCGCGAACGACGGCGCGGCCCTGGAATGCGGCCACCCTGGTGCCCTGGTCGTCCTGGTCGACGTCCACCTCGACCCGGCTCGCCCGGTCGATCTCGGTCTCGGCGCCTTCGGTCGCCACCGTCGACGGCGACGACGAGGTGTAGACGTTGAGCCGACCGACCACCATTCTCACCGCACCCTGACCCTCGTCGCCGGTCGGCCCGCGGTGGTGGATCTCGAGCAACGAGCCCGGGGCGATGCGGTAGTAGGCGCCGTCGGCGAACAGAATCTCGGCCGAGCCGTCGCGCCCGGTGCGCACGAAGTCACCGTTGAACAACGGCATCCGCTGGTGTGCCGGTTCCCAGTCACCCTGGCCGCTGCGCTGCACCTGCACCCGCCCCTCGAGGCTGAAGAACTGGCCGACGCCGACCATCTGACTCGCACCGGCGCCGAGCAGGGCTTCGAAGCGCTGTCGAGCGTCCTCTGCGTTCTGCTGCGCCTCGCTCCAGCCCTCGGCGGTGTACGCCTTCCGTGCAACGGCGAGCTGGCCGTCGGCCTGCTCCAGCTCGCGCTCCCAGGAGCTCGGGATCGGTTGGGCGGCCAGCTCGTCACGGAGCCGCTCGGCCCGCTCGATCGCCCTCAACGCCCGGACATCCGGCGGCAGGTTGAGGCGACCGTAGGCGACGAACAGCAGTGCCCCGGTGACGACCGCAACCGCCGCTACAGCGGCGAGCCTGCGCACCGCGGTGATCCGGACGACCACCCAGTCGAGCTCGATGCCTCGTGCCAACTCCACCGCCTCCACCGGGAACCGTAACACGCGGAACCCGGCGCAGCAAGCGCGATTGGCGACGCAACTTGCGTGGTAGTGGGTGGTTCGGTACACTCCCGGGCTCGAGGCGGTCCTTGGGAGGGCAGGCATGGCTCTGAAGTGGCTCCGCGACAATCTCCGGCACCTGAAGTTCGTGCTCTGGGGTGTGGTCCTGGTTTTCGTGCTGTTGGTCTTCGTCGACTGGGGCGCCGGCCGTGACGGTGGTCCTGGGGGGGCGGCCGTCGCCATCCGGGTCGGCGATCGTCAGATCAGCGAGCAGGAGTTCCTCCGCCAGCTGCGGCAGAACGACGAGCAGATGCGGCAGTTGTACGGCGAGCAGTGGAGCGAGCTGCGCAGGCAGTTCGACATGGCGGGGCAGACGGCAGCGGCCCTGATCGACCGTGAGCTGCAGCTCGAGGAAGCGCGCCGCATGGGCCTGGTCATCTCCGACGAGGAGCTCCGCGAAGCGATCCTCGCCAGTCCGACCTTCCGGGGCAGCGACGGTCGCTTCGTCGGTGCCGAGACCTACGAGCGAATCCTCAGGGCCTACTTCCAGATGAGCTCCCAGGAGTTCGAGCAGCGCTTCGCCGAGGACCTCCTGATCGACAAGCTCAACCGCACCCTCGAAGGCGGTGTCTGGGTGAGCGACGCCGACGTCGAGGCGAGCTTCCGGAACGAGCGCGAGTTCGCCGACTTCGAGGCGATCATGCTCCGCTACGAACGCCACCTTCCGGAGGCGGCGGTCGACGACGACGCGGTGCGCTCCTACTTCGAGCTGAACGCCGAGGACTACCGTCGGGAAGAGCAGCGAACACTGCGCTATCTGGCGGTCGAGACCTCCCGCCTGCGGCGCCTGCTGCCGGTCGACGACGCGGAGCTCAGGAGCTACTTCGAGAGCCGCCGCGAGGAGTTCGTCGAGGGCGAGCAGGCGCGAGCCAGCCACGTCCTGATCCGGCTGTCTCCCGGAGCGGGCCCCGAGCAACGAGCCGAGGCCCAGGCCCGGGCCGACGGCGTCGCCGCGATCGCTCGCTCGGGCGGCGACTTCGGCGAGCTCGCCCGCAAGCACTCCGACGACCCCGGCTCGAAGACCGGCGGCGGCGACCTGGGCTGGTTCGGCCGTGGGCGCATGGTCAAGGAGTTCGAGGATGCGGTGTTCAGAGCGCGGCCTGGCGACATCGTCGGTCCGGTCGAGAGCCAGTTCGGTTTCCACGTCATCCGCGTCGACGGGTTCCAGCCCGAGCGGCAACAGTCTTTCGAAGAGGTGCAGGAGCAGGTCAGATTCCGCGTGCTGGAGGGCCGGTCGATGGTCGAGGCCGAGGCGCGCGCCGAGGCCCTGGTTCGGCGCCTGCGATCGGAGCGACCGACCACCGACGAGGCGTGGCAGGCGATCGCCGACGAGGACGAGGCGGTGGTGCTCAACGAGAGCCCGCCGTTTGCCAGAAGGGCCGCGGTACCCGGAACCGGCGAGGGCGTCGAGCTCTCCGAGGAGGCGTTCCGAACCGCTGTCGGCCGGATCGGCGGGCCACTGGCCGTGCCGCGCGGCTGGATCGTCTGGGAGGTCAAGCAGGTCCTGCCCGAAGGGGTGCCCCCGTTCGAGGAGGTCCGTCTCCAGGTCGAGCAGAAGGTCCGCCAGGCGGCAGCTCTCGACATCTCGATGGCCAGGGGCCGGCAGCTGCTCGAGAGGTGGCAGGCCGGGGAAGACCCCGCACGTCTCGCCGAGGAGCTTGGCAGCTCGGTCACCAGGGCCTTCGACCATCGACGCGGCGCCGCGGTCACGGGTCTCGGAGTGCTGCCCCAGGTTGACGCGGCGGTGTTCGCGGCAGCGGACGGCGAGCTCGTCGGCCCGCTGCGGCTGACCGATCGGGGGGCGATCGTGGTCCGGGTCGCGCAAGTCCGGCGGGTCGACCCCGAGGAGCTGGCCGAGCAGAGCGGCGGCGTGCGCGAGCGACTGACCGCCGAGCGCGCCCAGCGGCTGCTCCAGTCGATCGTCGCCGAGCGTCGCCGGGCCACCGCGGTGACGGTGAACCCTGAGCTCATGGAGCGGCTGGCGCCCCGCGGATGAGGCCGTGATCGGCTGCCTGCGGGGTACCGTCCGGCAGCTCGAGCCGGGGCTGCTCATCGTCGACGTCGGTGGCGTCGGCTATCGCGTGGCGACCTCGCTCCGAGCAGCCCAGCAGCTTCCCGAGGGAGAGGCCGCGACGGTGTGGGTCCACACGCTGGTCCGTGACGACGGGATCTTCCTCTACGGCTTTCACGACCGGGTCGAGCTGGTCGCTTTCGAACGCCTGATCGCCGTCGCCGGAATCGGCCCGCGCATCGCCCTCGCCGTGCTGTCGGCCCTGTCTCCGGACGAACTCGCCGAGGCAGTGGAGGCGGCCGACCTGAGCCGGCTGGTGCGCACTCCGGGGGTCGGCCGCAAGACCGCCGAGCGGATCCTGCTCGAGCTGCGCGGTCGTCTCAGGGCTTCCGGCGCGGCGCCGACCGGCGACATCCGTGGTGACGCGGTGTCGGCGCTCGTCAACCTCGGCTATGCACCGCGTGACGCTCAACGGGCGGTCGCCTCCGCCCTGGCCGCGGCGTCCGACGCAGATCTTGGCGAGGTCCTCAGGCTGGCGCTGCAGCACTTGACCCGATAAGCTCCGCGGATGAGCATGGAGCTGCTCGAGACAGGTCGACAGCCCGAGGAGGCAGCCTCCGAGGAGGCCCTGCGCCCGCGTCGGCTCGAGGAGTTCGTCGGCCAGCGTCGTCTGACCACCAACCTCGCGGTCTTCATCGCCGCCGCCCGGGACCGCGGCGAACCACTCGACCACGTTCTGCTGTTCGGGCCTCCCGGTCTCGGCAAGACCACGCTGGCCCACATCGTCGCCGGTGAGATGGGCGCCGAGGTCCATGTCACCTCGGGCCCGGTGCTCGAACGGCAGGGGGACCTCGCGGCCCTGCTGACCAACCTCGAGGCCGGTGACGTGCTGTTCATCGACGAGATCCACCGGCTCAGCCCGGCGGTCGAGGAGATCCTCTACCCGGCGATGGAGGACTTCGAGCTCGACCTGGTCATCGGCCAGGGGCCGGCGGCCCGCAGCGTGCGGCTGACGCTGCCTCGGTTCACGCTGGTCGGCGCGACGACGCGCGCCGGTCTGCTCACCGCTCCCCTGCGTGACCGGTTCGGCATCGTCCAACGCCTCGATTTCTACCCAGCGGAGGATCTTGCGACCATCGTGCACCGCTCGGCCCGCATCCTCGGGATCGGCATCGACCCCGACGCCACCGAGGAGATCGCCCGCCGGTCGCGGGGCACGCCGCGGATCTCGAACCGTCTCCTCCGACGGGTCCGCGATTTCGCCCACCACCTCGGGTGCGCTCGCGTGACCTTGGAGGCAGCGCGTTTCGGGCTCGAGCAGATGGAGGTCGACGCCTTCGGCCTTGACCACCTCGACCGGCGGCTGCTGACCACAATCGTCGACATCTACGACGGTGGGCCGGTCGGTCTCAAGGCCCTGGCAGCGTCCCTCGGTGAGGACCGCGGCACGCTCGAGGACATCAACGAGCCCTACCTGCTGCAGATCGGCATGCTGCAGCGCACGCCGACCAAGCGATTCTCGGCCCCGCTGTTCGTGAA
>CAZKKP010000029.1:12151-17658 GCA_964553295.1 uncultured Thermoanaerobaculia bacterium
CCGGATCGCGCCTCCGCGCGCGTATCGTCCCCTCGGGCTCGAGCCGCTGCCGCCGACGCGAAACCTCTTCGTGGACGGGAAGTGACTGCGGTTCCGTTGATCTTGAACCCGACCGCCGGCGGCGGACGGTTACTGCGACGTCGAGCGGACCTCGACCGGGAGGCTCGCAGTGCGGATGTCGAGCTCGTGTGGCGACCAACCGAGCACTGCGGACACGCCGTGGAGCTGGCACGGCGGGAAGCGGAACGGGGCACACCGCTGGTGCTCGCCTTCGGTGGTGACGGCACCTACAACGAGGTAGCCCGCGGCCTGCTCGGCAGCTCCAGCGCCCTCGGGGTGCTGCCCGGCGGCACGACCTCGGTGCTCGCCTACGAGCTCGGCATTCCGCGGCCGCCAGGTATTGCCCTGGCAGCCCTGCTTGCGGGCTCGGACCGGCCGATGCGACCCGGCCGGACCAGCCGCGGCGACCTGTTCCTGCTCATGCTCTCCAGTGGACTGGACGCGTTGGTCCTGACCGGGGTCGGTGAGCGGCTCAAGCGCCTCGGCGGACGGCTCGGCGTCGCGGTCGCCGCGCTCCGCGAGCTGCTTCGTCGACGACCGCTGCCGCGGCTGAGCTGCCGCTGGCCGGGAGGCTCGGTGGCCTCAGGCTGGCTGATCGTCGGCCGCAGCCGCTGCTACGCCGGGCCCTTCCACGCCACCCCCGGCGCCGACCTCTTCGGAGAGCGCCTCGAGGTGGTGGCCCACCTTGGTACAGGCCGAAGGGCGGCGGTCTCGTTCGCTGCCGCGATGGTCGTCGGCCGACACCTCGGGCGTCCCGACGTCGACCGTTTCTCGACGGCAAGCCTCCGCCTCGAGCCCTGGAACCCAGATGACCGACTGGCTTACCAGGTCGACGGCGACCCGGTCGGCCAGCTGCCGGTGGAGGTGACGGTCGAGGAGCGGACGTTGCGGCTCCGGCTCCCCGGCTGAGCCGAACCCCAAGGGTCAGTCCTCGAAGCCGGCGAACAGGTCTGTAGAGATGTAGCGCTCCGAGGTCGAGGGGGCGATGAAGACCACCAGCCGTCCCTCGAGCTCCGGCCGGGCCGCCACGCGAAGGGCCGCCGCGCAGGCGGCGCCGGTCGAGATGCCGGCGAGGATTCCCTCCTCGGCGGCGAGCCGGCGGGCGGTCGCGAAGGCTTCGCTGTTCGACACCTGCTGAACCTCGTCGACCACTGACCGGTCGTAGTTGGACGGCACGAATCCGGCGCCGATCCCCTGGATCTTGTGGGCGCCGGGCGAGCCGCCGGACAGCACCGGCGAGTCCTCGGGCTCGACGGCGACGATGTGCACGCCGGGCTTGCGCGCCTTCCACACTCGGCCGACGCCGGCCACCGTGCCGCCCGTGCCGACGCCGGCGACGAACACGTCCATGCAGCCGTCGGTGTCCTGCCAGAGCTCGAGGGCAGTTGTGGTGGCGTGCACCTCGGGGTTGGCCGGGTTGTTGAACTGCTGCGGCATGACCGCCCCGTCGATCTCGGCGAGCAGCGCCTCGGCGCGCTCGGTGGCGCCGCGCATCCCCTCGGCGGCCGGGGTGAGGACGAGCTCGGCGCCGAGCAGACGCAGCACCTGGCGTCGCTCCTTCGACATCGACTCGGGCATGGTCAGCACGCAGCGGTAGCCGCGGGCCGCGGCCACCATCGCCAGGGCGATGCCGGTGTTGCCGGAGGTCGGCTCGACCAGGGTCGAGCGACCCGGAGCCAGCTTGCCTTCGCGCTCGAGGGCCTCGACCATCGCCACCCCGATGCGGTCCTTCACCGAGTGGGCGGGGTTGAAGAACTCCAGCTTGGCGACGACCCGCGCCGGCAGGCCGGCAGCGACCCGGTTGAGCTGGACGAGTGGCGTGTGGCCGATCAAGCGGGTGACATCACTTGCGATCTTCATGATGAGAAACGGGAACAGGGAACCGGGCCAGGCCATTCCCGGGAGAGCCCCGCACCGCCGGGAAGACCTTGTGACGTGATGTACAATGTCCCGGTGGAGGGGGAACATGGGCTTTCTCGAACAGCTTGAGGAACGGGCGCGGGCGATCGACGGCCACATCGTGCTGGCCGAGGGCGACGACCCGCGGGTCGTCGAGGCGGCCGCGGAGCTCGTCGAGCGCCGCGTCTGCCGGGTCACGGCGCTGTGCCCCGAAGCCCATCGGATCGCCGCCCATGACGACCTCGAACGGGGCGGCGTGGTCGTTGCCGACCCGGCCACCGACCCGCGGCGGGCGCGGCTCGGGGAGCTGCTCTTCGCCCGACGGTCCGCCAAGGGAATGACCCGCGAGCAGGTGAAGGCAGCGTTGTCGGACCCGCTCTACTTCGGGTCGTTGCTGGTCGGCGCCGGGGAGGCTGAGGGATCGATCGGCGGCGCGGTGCGCACCACCGCTGACACGGTGCGGGCGGCGCTGCACGCGATCGGCGCCAAGCCCGGCCTGAGAACGGTGTCTTCCGCCTTCGTCATGGTCCATCCCGACCCCGCATGGGGCGACGGCGGCCTGATGGTCTTTGCCGACTGCGCGGTGATGCCGGACCCCGACGCGCAGCAGCTCGCCGAGATCGCCGTGTCGGCGGCGGACACCTACCGGTCGATCGTCGGGGGGGAGCCGCGCGTCGCCCTGCTGTCCTTCTCGACCATGGGCTCTGCCGAGCATCCGCTGGTCAGCAAGGTGCGCGAGGCCAAGGCCGAGCTCGACCGACGGGCGCCCGACTTCCTCTACGACGGGGAGCTGCAGCTCGACGCGGCGCTGATCGAGCGCATCGGGGCCAAGAAGGCGCCGGGCTCGAAGGTCGCCGGTCGGGCGAACGTCCTGGTCTTCCCTGACCTGAACGCCGGCAACATCTGCTACAAGGCGGTGGAGCGGCTCGGCGGCGCTCGTGCC
The DNA here is from genome assembly GCA_964553295.1 of uncultured Thermoanaerobaculia bacterium. Lineage (GTDB taxonomy): Bacteria > Acidobacteriota > Thermoanaerobaculia > Thermoanaerobaculales > Sulfomarinibacteraceae > CAZKKP01. Next base: position 15,054 of record CAZKKP010000029.1, read on the forward strand.
CTGGGTCCCCTCATGCAGGGGCTGGCCAAGCCGGCCAACGATCTCAGTCGAGGCTGCAGCGCTGCCGACATCGTCCAGACCGCCTATCTCACCCTTCTCCAGTCGAGGGTCTGAGAGCATGCGCGCCCTGGTCGTGGGCGCGGGCGCGCGCGAGCACGCGATCGTGCATGCCCTGCGGCGGTGCTCGAGCGTCAGCAGCGTCTTCGCCGCACCCGGCAACCCGGGCATCGGACAGGCCGCCGACCTGCTGCCGGTCGCCGCCGACGACCTGCCGGGGCTCGCCGAGGCGGCGTCAGACCTGCGCATCGACCTCACCATCGTCGGCCCGGAGCTGCCCCTCGCCCTGGGGATCGGCGACGAGTTCTCCCGCCGCGGCCTGAGGCTCTTCGGTCCGACCCGGGCCGCCGCCCAGCTCGAGGCGTCGAAGGCGTTCTCGAAGGAGTTCTGCCGGCGGCACCGGATTCCCACGCCGGAGGCCACGATCGTGTCCTCGCTCGACGAGGCCGTGGTCGGCGCCCGCCGCCTGGGGCTGCCGGTCGTCTTCAAGGCCGACGGCTTGGCGGCCGGCAAGGGCGTCTTCATCGTGCGCTCGGAGGACGACCTCGAGCACGCCGTCGACGTCTTCTTCACCCAGCGCCGTTTCGGCGACGCCGGTGACCGGGTGCTGGTCGAGGAGTGCGTCGAGGGCGAAGAGCTGTCCTACATGGTGATCAGCGACGGCGCCCGGATCGTGCCCCTGGCGACCTCTCACGACTACAAGCGGGCGCTCGACGGAGACCGGGGGGCGAACACCGGCGGCATGGGCGCCCACTCGCCGGCGGCGCTGTCGGCCGGAACCGGCCGGGCGATCGTCGAGGGCATCGTCTGCCCGACGGTCTCGGCGATGGCTGCCGAGGGGCGCGAGTACCGCGGCGTGCTCTACGTCGGCCTCATGCTGACCGCGGCCGGCCCGAAGGTGCTCGAGTTTAACTGTCGGCTCGGTGACCCGGAGACGCAGTCGATCCTGCTCCGTCTGGACGACGACCTCGCCACCGTTGCGCGGGATGCCGCCGACGGCCGGCTCCAGACAACGTCGCTGACCTGGCGGCGGGAGGCGGTCGCCTGCGTCGTCCTGGCCGCCGAGGGCTACCCGGCGACGCCACGCAAGGGAGACGAGATCCTCGGCCTTGACGCGGCCTCGGCGCAGCCCCTGGTGACCGTCTACCATGCCGGCACCCGGCTCGATGCCGACGGTCGGACGGTGACCGCGGGCGGCCGGGTGCTGTCGGTCTGTGGTCGTGGCGGCACCCTGGCTGAGGCCGTGGCCACGGCCTACCGGGGCGCCGACCTGATCTCTTTCGCAGGCATGTGCTGTCGCCGTGACATCGGCGCCGACACGCTGCAGCGGCTGGAGGGCGACGGTGAGCCAGCCTGAGGTCCTGATCCTGATGGGTTCGTCCAGCGACTGGAAGCACCTGAAGGGTGCGGTCGAGGTGCTCGGGCAGCTCGGTGTGAGCTTCGCCGTCCACGTCAGCTCAGCACACCGAACGCCGGAGCGGACGATTGCGCTGGTCCAGCAGGCCGAGGCCGGCGGCTGTCAAGCCTTCATCTGCGCCGCTGGAATGGCCGCCCACCTCGCCGGGGTGGTGGCGGCGCATACCGTGCGGCCGGTTCTTGGCGTGCCCCTGCCGGGGGGGGTGATGGACGGTCTGGACGCGCTCCTGTCGACGGTACAGATGCCGTCCGGCATTCCGGTCGCGACCTTCGCCGTGGGCGGCGCCGGGGCGAAGAATGCCGCCCACTTTGCGGCGCAGATCGTCGCCGCCTCGCGTCCCGAGGTCGCCGAGGCCCTTCGTGCCTCGCGCGACGCTGGTCGAGAGGCGGTCTCGAGGGCCGACCTCGAGATCCAGGCCGAGCTCGGGACGGCGCGCGATGGCTGAGCCGATCGCCGCCGAGGGTGGCTGCTGCCGGGCGCCCGGGTGCCGTGCCTGGGTTCCCGTGGTGCTCGACCCGGACCTGCCGGCGATCCGCTGCCAGAATGGCAGCCTGGAGCTCGCCCACGGTGAGCGCTGCCTGGTCGAGACGATCGACGGTCAGTACCTCGGCTCGGTGACCAGCTTCACTGCACCGATCGTGCGTGAGCCGAGGAGCGCCTCGCGGGTGATCCGGCGCGCCTCGAGCGAGGACGAGAAGCGAGCCGAGGACGTGCGCCACCTCGAGCGGGAGATCTTCGACGACCTGCGCGCCCGGGCCCGCGAGCTCGACCTGCCGATCAAGGTGATCAAGGTGCGGCTGTCGCTGTTCGGTCGCAAGGCGGTGGTGCTGTTCGGCTCGGAGCAGCGGGTCGACTTCCGGCCGCTCCTTCGGGAGCTCGGCCGACGCCACCGTCGCCGCTTCGAGATGCGACCTCTCGGTGTGCGCGACGCGGCCCGGGTGACCGGGGGCATCGGGCCGTGCGGGCGGTGCGTGTGCTGCACGACCTTCATGGACCGCTTCCACTCGGTCACCGTGCGCATGGCGAAAAGGCAGAACCTGAGCCTCAACCCGACCAAGATCTCGGGTCTGTGTGGCCGCCTCATGTGCTGCCTGGCGCACGAGGTCGACCAGTACCCGAGCGGCGGGGGTC
>CAZKKP010000030.1:0-17555 GCA_964553295.1 uncultured Thermoanaerobaculia bacterium
CGAGCTTGATCATCATGGAGTGGGCCGCGGCGGCGGGCGCGCCGCTCTCGGCCTCGAAGACCAGCTCCTCCATGTCGACGTAGAGCAGGTTGCCCTCGACCGCCTCGATCCAGAGCACACCACGGCTCGAGCGTGCGTTGGTCTGGTTGGCGAGCTCGAACTCGCGGTCCGGCTCCAGGGTCAGGTCGACGACCGGGCCGGGGGTGATCTCGCGGGTCAGGGCGCGCGACAGGTCGGCGACCCAACCGTCGAGAAGGCGCCCGACCGGCTCGGTGTGGCGCGGGTCGCAGGCGAGCTCTTGCATGCGGCGCACCGACAACCGGCGCAGCACGGTGCCCATGGCGCCCACCGCCAGGAAGCCGTTGCCCATGGCGTAGCGCTCGAGGTCCATACCGAACATCAGGTCGCCGGCGTCGATGGTGACGAAGTGGGTCCGGGCGCCGGCCGGACGGCCGCCGTCGAGCGGCACGGTGAAGATCTCGACCCGGCCGGTCTCGACCCACCACACGTTGTCGGCGCCGTCGAGGACGAAGGGTGTGTTGCCGCCGACCCGCTCTGCGACCCCCTCGTGGCGGAAGACGTCCTCGAGCTCGGCACTACCGGCCGCGGCCGCAGCCGCGGCGTCGATGAGATCACGCCGGATCGCCCCGGTGGACTCCACGGGGAGGTCGAGGGAGAGGTCCGCCGGTCCCGCCGCGGCTGTCGGCTGTGCAGCGGCGGCTGCCTTCGGCGGCGCGGGAGAGGTCGCCGTCGGTGACGCCTCGGGGCGGGCCGTCTCCTGCGGAAGCGCCGCCTTGGGCGGCGCCGGGACCGACCCGGGTCCGACCTCGGCAGGGCCTTCCCGCCCCGCCGCTGGCCCCTCCGACGCCCGCGGCGGCGGGGCCGGCGGCTCGGGGGCCGCGGGGGTGGTGGTCGGGACGAGCTGGTCCGGCGACGCGGGCTGAAGCGGCTCCTCTCGAGTCCCGGGCGCCGCGATCACCGGGACGACCAGCTCGAGCCAGACCGCACCGACCCGGAACCGTTGACCGGATACCAGCGGGGCCTCGCTCACCCGGGCGCCGCCCACCCAGGTGCCGTTGGCGCTGCCCAGGTCGACCGCCCGGAAGCCGTCCGGCGAGCGGCGGACCTCGGTGTGGCGACGCGAGACCGTCGGGTGCGGGATGACCAGGTCGCACCCCTCCTGGCGGCCGATGACGACGACGTCGCGGTCGAGCTCGTGCTCGCCGGCGACACCCTCGGGCAGGCCCTCGGGGTGGACGACCAGCCGGAAAGGCCGGCCCTGGGACGGGGGGGCGGGAGTGCGCGGAGCGTCCATGTCGTCCCCCTCAGTCCTTGATCAGGTAGGAGTACAGCCCGGGCCGGTCCTTGAGGTCCTCGTGGGTGCCCCGCTGTACGATCTTGCCGCGCTCCATGACGATGATCTCGTCGGCGTCGCGGATGGTGCTGAGCCGATGGGCGACGATGACGCAGGTGCAGCCGCGCCGCCTCAGGGCGTCGTCCACCGCCCTTTCGGTGGTCGGGTCGAGGGCCGAGGTCGCCTCGTCGAGGCAGAGGATGGTCGGGTTGGCGACCAGCGCGCGGGCGATCTCGAGGCGCTGGCGCTGACCGCCGGAGAAGTTGCCGCCGCCCTCCTCGACGACCGACTTGTAGGTGCCCACCCGGTTCTGGATGATCTCGTCGATCTCGGCGTCGCGACAGGCGTTGGCGACCCGGCCGATGGGGATCGTCGAGTCCCACATGGTGACGTTCTCGGCGATCGTGCCGCCGAACAGGAAGATCTCCTGGTCGACGGCGGCCAGGGAGTTGTTGATCAGGGTGACGGGCAGCTCGTCGCGGGGGTAGCCGTCGAACAGGATCTGCCCGGACCACGGCTTGAAGAGGCCAGTGATGAGCCGGGAGACGGTCGACTTGCCGCTGCCCGAGCCGCCCACCAGGGCGACCCGCTGACCGGGTTGGATCACCAGGCTGAAGCCTTCGATGAGGGGTTTCTCGAGGGGGTTGTAGCCGAAGCAGACGTCGCGCAGCTCGACGTGGCCGCTGAGCTTGACGAGGTCGCCGGCGGTCCTCTGACGCTTCTCCTCCTTCTCCGGCAGGTACTGGTCGTCGATCTTGTAGCGCAGCACGTCGTCGATGCGGTTCATGTCCGCCTCGAGCTCCTGCACCGTCGCGCCGAAGCTGGTGAACGTGTTGAGCGGCTTGGTGAAGCTCGCCATCAGGCTCTGGTAGGCAACGAGCATACCGATGGTCATGGCGCCGTCCATCACCTTGAAGCCGCCGAGCAGCAGGATCACCGAGGTGGTCATGCTGGTGACCAGCGGCGGCACCGCGTTGACGTACTCCGACAGCTGGCCGAGCTCCTGCTCGGCGGACAGCGCCTTGGCCTGGTAACCCGACCAGCGGGAGAAGAACTCGGCCTCGCCGCCGGATGCCTTCAGGGTCTCGATCATGCGCAGCCCGTTCATCGCGGTGCCGGTGAGCTTGCCCTCCTCCTGGAGCAGCCGCCGGCTGGCGTCGACCCGCATCCGCGCGACGTACTTGACCGCCGCGATGTTGAGCATGGCGATCGCGATGCAGCTCAGGGTCAACACGACGTCGTAGACGAACATCAGGGCGGCGTAGAAGACGATCATGATGCAGTCGAGCACTGTGGTCGTCAGCTTGCCCGAGACGACCGTCGCGACCTTGTTGTTGATCGCCACCCGGGAGCCGATCTCGCCGGAGAAGCGCTGGGCGAAGTAGGTCACCGGCAGCCTGAGGATGTGGTTGAAGAAGTCCGACGAGTTGACCAGCGCGATCTTGGTCTCCATGCGCAGCAGGTAGTACTCCTGCAGCCAGGTCAGGATCATCCGCAGAACCGCGGTCAGCCCCATGCCGAGGAGCAGCGGCTTGAGGAAGCTGTCACGGCCGCCGACCAGGATCTCGTCGATGAAGAAGCGCGAGAAGATCGGCACCACCAGGCCGGGGACGACCAGGAAGAGCCCGCACATCAGGGCGAACAGGATGGCGTTCTCGCTGCCCACGACCCGGCGGCGCAGGGCCGCCATCATGCTCGGCTTCTCGCCGCCCGGCTTGAAGTCGGGCCCGGGCTCGAAGGTCAGGACGACGCCGGAGAACGATGCGTCGAGCTCTTCGAGGGTGACCCGACGGGGCCCGGTGGCCGGGTCGGAGAGGTAGACCTTGCCCTTCTTGTAGCCCTCGAGCACCAGAAAGTGGTTCATGTTCCAGAACAGCACTACCGGCAGCTTGAGCTTGTACAGGTTCTCGAGGCTGTCGTACTTGAAGCCCTTGGCGACCAGCCCGTACTTGCGCGCCGCCTTGAGCACGTTGGAGGCCTTCGAGCCGTCGCGGGAGACGCCGCACTCGATACGCAGCTCCTCCAGCGGCACGATCCGGTCGTAGTAACCGAGGATGATGGCGAGCGCGGCGGCGCCGCACTCGACGGCCTCCATCTGCAGCACCGTCGGCGTCTGGACCCGCTTGTTGGGTGGTATCGGCAGCGGCGCGGCGGTGGCCTCGGCCGGGTCGTCGGCGATCACCGGCTTGGCCATCAGCTCAGTCCCAGGGTGCTCTTGAAGATCGGCAGCACGTAGGAGATCGGCTTCTTCTCCTCGACCGTGACGTTGGCCGAGCATACGGTGCCCGAGAAGACCTTCATCGGCGGCCCCTTGGACGACGACCACTGGAAGCCGCTGTCGGTGTCGTCGTCGGTGAGCAGCTTGACCGACACCTCGATCGGCGCCGACTTCCCGGCGAGGTCCTGCACCAGTTGCTCGTTGCGCAAAACCTTCTTGAGCCTTTCCGGGGTCACCGGGTAGTCGGATACCGAGACCACGTCGCCGAGGATGAAACCGTACTCCTCCTGGCGCACCGTCGACGGCGACACCTGGGCGCGCATGCCCAGCTGGATCTTCTTGCCCTCGGCGGCGGGGATGTACAGCACGGCCTCGATCGGCTCCTCGAAGGCCTCCAGGGAGATCACCCGGGAGCCCGGGGCGAGCAGGTCGCCCATGTTGGCGGCAACCTCGAGGACCCGACCGGTGTAGGGGCTCTTGACCTCGGTGGTGGTGCCGAGCTGGGCCTCGAGCTCGGAGAGCTCCCGGCGGACCTGGTCGACGCGGCTCTGGCGGTCGCCGATGCCGGCCCGGGCGGTGGCGATCTGCTGCTCGGTCTGGATCAGCTGCTGCTTGGTCTGCAGCAGCTGCGAGTTGGTCAGCAGGCCGCGCTGAACGGCATCCTCCTGGGTCTCGACCCGGGCCCGCAGCTCACGCGCCTGGGCCTGGAGCCGACCGATAATCTGGCTCTGGGCGCTCTGGTTGACGCCGGCCAGGGCCATCGCGCCCTCGAGCTCGGAGCGCTTGTTGCGGATCTTCTCGTCGAGTTCGGGCTGGGTCAAGCGGGCAACGACGTCGCCCTCCTTGATAGTCTCGTTTTCCTGGACAAGGATTTCAGTCACTCGGCCATTGGCGCCCGAGGTCACCTCGAGCACGGCGTCGCCCCTGAGCAGGATCCCCTTGCCCTGGACCTTGATCGCGATCGAGCCGAGGAACCCCCAGACCACCAGCATCAGCAGGATGGCGCCCAGCGCGCTCAAGGCCAGCCAGGCGGCGGGCGAGGTCACCCTCATCATGACGTCGAGGCGCTCGGGAGAGGAGAGCTTCTCCAGGGCCGCCGACCGGAACAGCTTCTTCGCGTCCATGCTGCCTCCATCACGTGCGGCACAGGGCGAGGGTCTCGCCCCGGAGCCGCGACCCGCGCCCGGCGCGGGTCAGAACAGGTAGCCGAAAGGCTGGAGGTCGCGGACGAAGACCCGCCCGTCCTCGACCCGGTAGTCGACGATGGAGCCGCTCTCGAATCGCAGCCGCGACAGCAGGGTGAAGAACTGCTGCTGCGCCGACACCAGGGCAAGCTCCTGGGAGATCAGGCTCTGCTCGGTCAGGATGGTCTCCACCACCCTGGACTCGCCGAGCCGGAAGCGCTCGAGCTGCGACTCCAACAGCTCGCGGTACTCCTCAGCCGATGTCGCCCGGGCGGCCACCTCCCGAGCCGTGCGGACGAGTGAGCGGCGGAGGCCCTCGAGGGTCAAACGGATGACCCTCTCGAGCTCGGTGGCGTTGATCTGGGCCTGGTACTCGAGGGCGCGCGACTGCTCGAGCTGGCCTTCGGCAACGTTGTTCTGGATGGGTAGCTCGAACTTCAAGGTGATCGCGGCACTCGGCCCGGGAATGTCGAAGAACAGCGCCTCGCCGTAGTGGCCCATGAGGCTGTCAAAGTGGAGCATCGCGTCGCCCTCGGCGAGACCCCGGTAGCTCAGGTTGAAGCCGAGGTCCACCTTGCGCCGAAGGTCCACACGCGACTTCTCGGCGAGGATGCGGGCCGAGTCCAGGCGGTCGTAGGAGGCCTTGAGGTCGCCTCGGCGGGCCATGGCGCGACCCGTCAGGTCGACGCCCGCCAGACCGTCGAGGGTCGCCTCATCCGGCATCTCGGGGAAGGTCTCGGCGGCCACAGGCGCCTGGTCGGGCGACAGCACGAGCACACCCATGGCGTCAGCCAGGGCGAGCCGCGCCTCGAACACGGTACGGCGGCCCTCGATGACCTGGGCTGAGGTCTCGGTGTGCCGCGCCCTGAGCTGCACCACGTCGACTGCCGGGATCTCGTCGATCTCGACCAGCGCCTCGCCGATCTCGAGCAGTCGCCCGGTCGTGGCCAGCGAGGCCTCGAGCAGCTCGAGGCTCTGCTGTGCGCCGACCAGGTTCCAGTAGGCGAGGGTGGTGCGCACGGCAGCCAGAGCCGCGGTGTGGCCGGCGGTGTTCAGCGACGCCGACCAGGTCTCCCTCGCCGCCGCCTCCGGGGCGGCCGCCGACGCCCGTCCGCGGCCCTTGCCGAGGGGCACGTCCAGGTTGAGGCTGAAGTTCGTCTTTGTGGTGTCCGGGGTGCCCTTGCCGCCGAAGGACACCGAGGTGGGCTTGCCGACGTACGTGCTGCGAGTGGTCTCGAGGTTGAGACCCGGTTGGAAGACCATGCCGTTGCGGAAGGTCTTGAAGAAGGACAGGTCGAGGCTCAGGGTGGTGGTCTCGCTCTGGGTCGGCACCGCGCCGAACCGGCGCAAGGCGTCCCGCGCCCGAGCTGCCACCGTGTCGAAGATCGCCAGGCTCTCCTCGATGATCCGGCGGTTGGCCTCCTCGAGGTCCTCCTGGAGCTCATCCTGGTTGATGTTGCCGGCGAGGTTGTAGGTCAGCTCGCGCCAGGCGCGGTCCGACGGCGAGTAGCACACCAGCAGGTCGGTGATCTCGAGGTCGAAGTCGACGTCGTCAACTCCGTCGCCGTCGAGGTCCAGCCCGAGGGTCGGGCAGTCGTAGAAGATCAGGCCGTCGTCGTTGGCCAGCTGGTCGCGCAGCGAGTCGGCGATGGCCTGCGTCGCCCGCTCGACCTCGCGCAGAATCAACCTCTTGTTGCGCTCGAAGTCGATCTCGGACTGGGTCAGGTTGACCACCTCGTAGCCGATGCTGCTCGAGGCCTGGAAGGAGGTGTCGAAGAGCCCGCTGCTCTCCCGCAGCCGGCCGCCGTCGCCGCGCGCTCTCTCCCGCGAAAGCTCGACGTCGCCGGCGTACGCAACGGCGATCGCCACCGCCTCCTCGAGGCTGATCGGCCGGCCCGGGCTGGGGGCCGGCGACCAGGTCGTGAGGTCTTCGGAGGTGGGGGCGGCGGCCGCGATCGGCTGCGGCGCCGCCATCGCCAGCAGCAGGCCGGCCAGGCAGACGCCGCAAAACCACGGTGCTCGCGGAGTCGGGTTGGTCATGGTGCTGTCCTCCCGGCCCCGGTCACGATCCGGCCGTCGGCAACGGCGGCGTGGTCACCTCGACGATCCCGACCAGGCCGCCGTCCGGCTCGCGCTGGATCAGGGTGCCCGACTCGAAGCGCAGGTTCGACAGCAGCTGGGCGTACCGCTGCTGGCTGCCGATCACCGCGAGCGCTGCATCCAGCGTGCGCTCCTCGGTCGTGATGGTGTCGATCAGGGTGGTCAGACCGCGGCGGAACTTCTCGATCTCGTTCTCCAGAGCCTCCACGTAGAACTCTCGAGCCGCCTCGACCTCGCGCACGTTTCTCGCCGCCTCGGCGATGGACCCTGCGAGCCGGATGACTGCCGAGGTGATCGTCCGCTCGAGGTCGCGGGAGGCGATCACCCCCTGTTTGTACTGCGATTGCCGCTGGTCGAGCTGACCGAGCTGGACATTGTTCTCGATCGGCCAGTCGAAGGCGATGCCGAGGCTGCCGCTCGGTCCGGTGTAGTTGCCGAGCAACGCCCCCTCGAGGCCCTCGAGCACGTTCATGTCCTCGTAGCGTCCGGAGTAGTTGACGTCGAGCGTGAGATCGGTCTTGCGCTTGGTGTCGCGCTGCGCTGCGGTGAGGAGGACCATGCCGGCGTTCTCGCTGAGCCGCGCCGCCTCGAGGTCCGCGCGAAGGTTGAGGGCGGCCGCGGCGAGCCGGCGGCTGTCCATGGCGGCGAGCGCGGCCTCCTCCGGCACGAAGGGGAAGCCGTCGGCAGCGAGCGGCGTCTCGGCCGCGTCGGTCACCGCGAGGCCGATGGCCCGGGCGAGCTCTACCCGCTTGTCGATCAGGTTGCGCCGGGCTTCCTCGAGCGCGCCCCGCACCTCGGCCAGCCGGGCGCGGTTGCGGGCGAGCTCGACCCGCGGCAGCTCGTCGGCCTCGACCATGCCCTCGAACAGCTCGAACAGTCGCTCGTTGAGCTCGACCGAGCGGCCGAGCACGTCGACCCGGGTCTGGGCCGACACCAGCTCCCAGTAGGCGAGAAGCGTCTGCTGCACGCTCGAGGCCGCGGTGTGGATAGTGGTGGCGACGCTCGACCGGTAGTCGATCTCGGCGGCCCGCTCGGCGGCCCCGGTGGACTCCTCGCCGCGCCCACGGCCGAGCGGCACGGCGACGCGGAACCCGAGTACCGCTTTGTAGTTGTCGACCTGGCCCCTGCCGCCGAACTCGGGGTCGTGCGGCTTGCCCTTGAAGTTGTTGCCGCCGCCGGACAGCTTGAGGTAGGGGGCGATCGAGACGCCGGTGCGATACAGCTTTCTGAGCTCGATGTCGAAAGTGCCGCGGAACGTCTCCTCGGCCTCCGGCGCCTTGCCGAGCTTGCGCAACTGGTTCTCGGCGTCCAGCCGGGCCTGGTTGGTGCCGTCGGCCTCTTCCGAGGAGGCCCGGTACTCCGACTCCAGCCAGAGGTCGAACGAGCCCATCACCGCGCCGAGCTGGGTCGGGTCCGAGCTGCGCAGGCTCGCCACCAGGAAGCTCCAGTTCGCCTGGTCGGCGGGATCACTGAAGCGCACGGACTCAAGGCGGTCGAAGTAGCCCGGGTCCGTCGGCGAGCCGGAGGCGAGGGCCTGGCGCGCCAGGTTGAACTCGGCGGCGCGGGCCGCCGCCGCCGCCGACTCGGCCGCGAGGGCGACGGCGTCCTGCGCCAGGTCGTCGCGGCGCTTCTGCTCGTCCTTCTTGACCTTCTCGGTGAGCTCCTCCTGGGTGTACTCCAGGGACAGCTGGCCGGCGATGGTCGAGTCAAACTGCCCCGTCGCCACCCGCGCCGCGCCGCTCCTGAATGCCTCGTCCTCGCGGCTGAGCTGAATGTTCGGCTCGTGCTCGAGCGTGATCTGGATCGCGTCGAGCAGCGAGATCACGGTCCCGGTGTAGACCGGGGGCTCCCACACGGTGGTGGTGTCGCCGCGGCCGTCCTCAGCCGACGCGAACCCAACCCCGACCAGCACCAACCCCACCACCAGCTGCTCACGCCACCAACGGTTCGTCATGCCATACCTCCCGCACTGCTCGTCCCGGGAAGGGTCGCCGTCCTCACGGCGCCCCTCCTCGGTTCGTGTCCTGTCCGTTCCCCCCCGGCCCGACCGGCTCGAAGGCGAGGAGCGACGGGACCCGGTCCGGGCGAGCCAGCCGCAGCAGCTGGTAGCCCACCCCCGCCTCGCCCCGGAAAAGCCCCGGTGCGTACCGTCCGACGCCGTCGTCGGATGCATCGAAGCGAAACCCTCCATCGCTCATCGCGCGTCGCAGACCCATTACCGCCCGAGAAGCCGCCGCACGCAGCAGCGGCGTCTCTCCGAGCCTCAAACCGGCTGTCAGAAGTGCATCGACGCGGCCCATCGTACCACAGCAGAGGTGGTCCGACCGGCCCAAGCCGGCGGCGAGTGTGGTCGCCGAGGCTGCCGTCAGCTCCGCTCGGAGCGCCTCTTCGGGCAGTGCCTCGAGCAGGGCGAGACGACCGAGCAGGACTCCCGGGGCGCCGTGGCACCAGGCGCACATCGAGATCGTCCGGCGGCCGCCGTCGGCGGCGCGCACCTCGACCGGCCAGTTCTTCCTCCGCCGGTCGTACAGACCGCGCTCGAAGGCCACGCCGTCGGCGGCGGCTTCGAGGAAGGGCCGGAAGCCGGTGGCGACGGCGAGACGCGCCAGCGCCGCCGCCACTCCGGCAGCGCCGTGGGCGAAGCCTGCCCGCATGATCCCTTCGCCGTCCGGCCAGCCGGCGCCCCCGTTCGCCGCCGGCGTCGCCGCAGCGAGCAGCCGCTGACCGCAGACCACCGCCCGCTCGAGCAGCCAGGGCTCGGAGGTCTCCCGGTACAGCGCGAGCAGGCCGAGAATGGCGCCGGCAGCGCCGCCTTCGACGTCAAGACGGTGGTCGGTCAGCGCCCGCTCGTCGGTGATCTGCAGGGCGGCGGCCCGACCGAGTTCGAGCCACCAGGCGTCGTCGAGCAGGCGACCGACGACGGCCCCGGTCCAGACCAGCCCGCCCAGCCCGTGGCAGGCGCCGAGGGGCGGAGCGGCAGCCGCTCCGTGGTCGACGGCCGCCAGCCACCCGGCGATCGGCGCCGCCATCCGGTGCGCCGCGCCGGCGAACCTCGCCACACCGGTCACCGCGGCCGCCGTCGCCAGAAACGCCGCCACTCCGGCGGCGCCGTCGTACAGGGACAGCTCGACGACGGGATCGGAGGGCCGATCTGGATCGACCGCCACCCTGACCAGGCGGCCGTCGGCAGCAACCGCCCGCTCGAGCAGGCGCTGCGCGATGATCTCGGCGGTGCGCACCAGGGGATCGGCCAGCGCCGCGTCGGAGACCTCGTGCCGCGACAGCACCCAGCCGAGACGGTCGAGCTGGCGCTCGAGGTCGCTCTCGTCGAGCAGGCGCAGCCGCTCGAGGACGGCGGACGCTGCCGGCCTCGGGTACAGCCCGCTGACCCGCACCCCGTCGTCGGCCTCGAGCCCGGTGCCCGAACCGTCCACCTGCAGCAACGGGATGTCCAGCCCGTCGAGGGCCCGACGCTCGGCCGCGGTCGCCGGCCACAAGGCCGGCGGCGTGCCGCCGGCCACCGCACCCCGGTTGACGGAGTCGGCGAGCACCCCGGTCGCCCAGCCCTGATGCTGGAAGCGGGGCGTCATCGTCGCCGCCATCACTGCGGCGTACTGGTTGCTGTCACGCAGCAGCGTGCGCACCTTCACCCCACCGAGGCGAGAGAACGGCCCTCCGCGAGCGAGCAGCTCGCCGCGGTGGCGGCGGAGGAACCGGTGGGCCGCGGCGAAGCCGTCGGCGATCTCGCCGGCGAAGTGCTCGGCGGGCTGGAGCCGGCCGCCGAGGCGCACCAGGTTGCGCTCCGCCGCCGCCCGGCGGTCGCCGAGCACCGGCGCCATCCGGTCGGTCCCCAGCTCGAGCCACTGCCGCTCGTCCGCCACGGCCAGGTGGCCGCCGCGTCCGCACAGGCCGCCGATCTCGGCGACCCCGCCCCGCGGTCCGACGGTGAGGAACGAGACCAGCCCCGAGTGCAGCACGCTGTCGGGATCAGGTCCCGAGTCGGCGGCAGGGCGATCCGGCCAATCCGGCTGCAGGATGGACTCGGAGTCCACCACCACCGGCCCGTCGGGCGTCGCCACGAGATTGTCCATGTGCAGGTCCACGGCACGCAGCAGCCGTACCACGGCCGCCAGGGCGCCGGCCCGGCGGAACCAGCGGCGGACGGCCTCCTCGTCAGCCGGCTCGCCCTCGACGGCGACCTCGACGAAGCCGTGACCATCGCCGACCACCGACCTGAGGTGGGGCGGCGCCTCCTCGAGGCCCGCCTCGGCCAGGGCCGCGAGCAGTCCGTTGAAGGCCGCCTCGACGGCGATGTCTCGCGGCTTGAAGATCACCCTGAGCCCCGACTCGAGTTCGAGGAGCTGCACCCGACGGCCGCCGCGGTGGCGGTCGGACAGGCCGGTGAGGATCCTGACCACCGGACCGGCCGGCCGGCCGCCACCGAGCACCCGCTCGACGTCGCACCGGGCGGCAGCAAGCCGAGCGGCCAGCTCCCGGCCTGACTCCAGCCAGGTGTCAAGCAACCGCACGAGCTGTCGGGCGAGCACCGGCAGCTCCTCGCAGACCTCCACCAGTCCGCCGTCGCCCAGGGCGGTCACGAAGCTGTCGTAGTGGCGGTGAGCCCCGGCCGCAATCCCGTTCGGATCAGGACGCACTGCGGCCAGCCGCTCCCAGAGGGCCTCCCTGGAGACCCTGGAAAGCTGCTGGAGGAGGTGGTCCTCGAGATCGTCGCAGGCGCTCGACGTGAGTTCCTGGGCAACCACCCGGTCGCTGACCAGCTTCACCCGCCAGCGTCGCGCCACCACCCGCCAGAGGTCGCCGAACGGCGTCGTCTCGGCGTCGCTGCGCTCACCCGGAGGATCACCCGCGACCGCCGCGAGCAGCTCCTCGAGCCGATCCGCCCAGGGCGGGACCGTCGGCCGGGCCAGCGACCAGGCGAGCCGCTCCGACACCTCCTCGACCTCGAGGCCGTCCCACGCGAGACGACGGGCGAAGCGCTCCGGATCGCCCTGAGCGACCGAGAACCGCCAGCGGTCGAGGATCTGCGAACCCTGACGCCGAGCCTCCTCGGGCGCCGGCGCGTCTCGCTGGGCCGCGCTCCCGAGGAGCTCATCGAGGGTGCGCGCCCGCACCGCGATGGCGGCCGCCCGCGCGCCGAGCGGGCTCATGGCTTCAACCTGTGATGGCGGAGGAAGTCCATGAGCCTCTGGTAGTCGCTCGCCGGCAGCCGGAACTCCTCGAGAAGGCGGCGGTAGCTGCCCTGGGTGTTGAGCAGGCCGCGGCGGATCATCTTCTTGACCTGCGCGCGGTTGACGTCCCGATCCATGAAGGCGGCGTGGAACGTGCTCCAGAAGTCCTGGCCCTCGTCCTTGATGCGCCGCCACAGGACCTCCTCGAGCTGGTCCTCGGGCTCCCCCAGCTGCAGCAGCTTCTGGGTGAAGTCCTGGGGCTGGATGAGCCGGCCGTCCGCCATGGCGTAGGCGTTGGTCACGACGCTCGCCAGCTCGCGGATGTTGCCGGGCCAGTCGTGGGCCGCGAGGATCCGCACCGACTCCGAGGAGAAGGTCTTGACCACGCCGTAGCGTTCGGACAGATTGCGCAGGAAGTACTCCGCCAGCAGCGCCCAGTCGTCCTCCCGCTCGCGCAACGGCGGCACGTCAACCCGGAAGTAGGCGAGCCGGAAGAACAGGTCCTCGCGGAACTGGTCGACGCCGCGGAGCTCCTCGAGGTTCCGGTTGGTCGCCGCGAGCACCCGGACGCTGACCTCACGCGGTGTGGTCGCGCCGAGCGGGAAGAACTCGCCGGTCGCCAGGGCCCGCAGCAGCATGACCTGGGTGCTCAGGGGAAGATCCCCGACCTCGTCGAGGAAGATGTCGCCGCGGTCGGCAACCTCAAAGCAGCCCTTGCGGTCGGCGACGGCTCCGGTGAAGCTGCCCTTCTTGTGGCCGAACAGCTCGCTCACCGTGAGGTTGCCCTCGTGGTACTGGGGGCAGTTCACCGTGACAAAGGGCCGGCCGCGGCGGGGGCCGAGGAGGTACAGCGCCTGGGCCACCAGCTCCTTGCCCGAGCCGCTCTCACCGGTGATCAGCACCGGCTCGTCGAAGGAGGCGACCTTCAGGACCATGGCGAGCATACGCTCGAGGGGGCGGGACAGCCCGACGATGGTCACCGCTCGCCGCTCGCCCCAGCTGTCGAGCGAACGCTCGCGGACCGTCAGCGCAGCCTCGGTCATGTAGCGCGACGGCTTGTAGGGAACGTACGAGCGTTCCTCCTCGGGCCGCGGGTGCAGGTGGATGCCACTCACCGCCGTCTCCTCCGGGAACGCCGCCGCCCCCCCACCGGTTGACCGGTGCGGGTGCATCCGGTAGGTTGAGTTCTCGGACAGGGCCAACGGAGACCTCGAGCCCTGCGGTACGCCGCAACGGGAGAACGACGGTGGGCAACGGCGAACAAAGCGAAATGGCGGCTCAGTCTCAGGACTTCACGGTCCGCTACCCGGCCGGGTCCTACGTCTTCCGCCAGGGTGATCCCGGCGCCGCGATGTTCATCATCCAGAGCGGGGAGGTGGCGATCCTGCGCACCATGGGCGGCCGCGAGCAGCGCCTCGCAGTGCTCGAGGAAGGCGACTTCTTCGGCGAGATGGCGGTGCTCGAGGACCTGCCCCGAGTCGCCTCGGCACGCGCCGAGAACGACTGCACGCTGCTCCGGATCGACGCCACGACCTTCGACCAGATGGCCCGGCACAACCCGGAGATCCCGGTCCGCATGCTGCGCAAGCTGTCGGCCCGCCTGCGCGAGGTCAGCGCGCCCGCCGACCTCGAAAGGCCGAGCTCGACCGCGGCCGTACAGGCGGCGCGCGCCGCGACCGGTCCGACCGCTGGCAGCGGTCCGCAGCGGGTCTTCCTGGTTCATCCGGACAGCGGCGCCGAGCTGCCCCTGGTGGCCGGCGGCGAGAGCTTCATCGGCCGCGTCGACCCCTCGACGGGCTTCACCCCGACGGTCGAGCTCAAGCCTCACGACCCGCAGCGCTCGACGAGCCGGCGGCACGCCCGGATCATCGCCCGGGACGGCCGTTACTTCCTCCGCGAGGAGATCGGCGTCGCCAACGGCACCTTCGTCAACGACGAGCGCGTGGCCACCGGAGTCGAGGTGCCGCTGACGAACGGCGACGAGGTGAAGTTCGGGCTGGTGCGGATGCGTTTCCGGGTCGCCTGAGTCGACGCGACGCGGTCGCACCCATGTGATCGCGACGGAGTCGCAGCAGAAGAGCGCGGGAGAGCCGGCGCTCACGAGGACGGCTCCTCGCGGGGACCCCGGCGCTCGGCCGACAGCAGTAGCGACAGCGCATCGCTGGACAGCCGTTGCAGGCGGGCCTTCTCCTCGTGCAAGCGGACCGCTGCCGCGACGTCGCTGGCCATCTCGAACTTCTCGGCGCATCGTGCCAGCTGGAGGGCGCGGCGGAGCCCGTCGCCGACCGCGCACAGTACCAGGGCGCCACCGAGGCTGCCGAGCTTGGTGCCGAGGCTGAGCAGCAGTCGGATGCCCGCCGAGCCGATCGTCTCCACCCGGCCGCAGTCGACCACGAGACGGCGCTCGCCGCGCTCCAGCACCTCCGTCACCCGCTCCTGCAGGTCGGTGGCACCCGCGGCGTCGAGGGCGCCATGGGGCGCCAGCACGACCAGGTCGTCTCGCTGCTCGACAGTGATGTTCATCGTCTCGTGCTCCCCGGGGAGTCACCGCAACGGGGGTGCGGCGACGGGTCGCCGGCTCGTCGGCCGCCGACCCGGCTCAGAACCGGATGATCAGGCCGAGCGACAGCTCGAGCTGGCTGAGGTCGGAGTCGTAGCGATAGGTATAGGTGCACGGCGAGGTGCAGTCCCGGTGCTCGAACTGCTCCGTCGCGCTGAGACTGGCGTCGGTGTCGACCCACAGGTAGCGCGCCTCGAAACGGAGTCCGAAGCGACCGGACCGGTCGAGGTCCATCTTGACTCCACCGCCGAAGCTCGCCGAGAACGGCTCGTCATCAGGCAGGGGAAGCTCGGAGTCGATGTCGGTGATGCCGGCGCTGCCGACCAGATACCACCGACTCCAGCTGTCACCGAGCTCGTACAGCAGCCCGAGGTGGTAGGTGGTCAGGTCGAGGTCGAGCATGCCCAGGGTGCCGGCGGGAAAGAACCCGCCCGGCTCCTCGCCGAACAGGGCCTTGTCGTCCTCGAAGCGGGTCTCCATGCGCGACAGCATGAGCTCGACCTGCAGCCTCGAGGACACCGCGACGCCGAGCCGCAACCCGTAGGTCCCGCCGCTGTCGACGTCGAGTGGGACGACGCGCGGCGTGAAGGTCTGGTCCTCGACGACGATGTTGCCGCCCCGGGCGAGGCCGATGGTCGGCACGAGCTCGACCCGAAAGTCCTGGGCGAGCGCCGCGGCCGGAATCAACATCACAAGACTCACCAACACATTGCGCATGGTCACGCCCCCTCTCGTCGCGTCGGACCCAGGATCTCCGGACACCGGGCCCCGAGGTTGTTCGGAGTCGCCTTCAGCCTCGGGGGCACACCAGGGTCCCCACCGATGCCGGGAGTCTGCGTCGTTGCCCGCGATCATACCAGAGTCTGAGACCATGTCCACGGTAGGGCTCCCCATCCGGCCCCGAAACGCGCTACCATCGTCAGGTCGCCCCGAGAACCCCGACCGTGCGGCTCCGTCGTCGCCGGCGCAACCGGAGGAGGTGGATATGCTCGACGAGCTCCAGAACATCGACACCTCGGCGATCGAGGACCTGTGCACCATCAAGGCGGAGCAGGAGACGCTCCAGGACCGTCTGCAGAGGATGAAGGATCGGCGCGAGTCGGTGTCCGACCTGGTCTACGCCCGAGTCCACGGCGACTACGAAGCGCGCCACGGCCAGCTCGAGGACCAGGCCCGCCCCCTGAAGCAGCAGGCTCGGGCCGAGTTCGCCAAGCTCCGGACGCTGATCGAGGCGATGACCGAGGCCCTGGACGCCGCCCGCCTGGCCCGGGAGGAGCTCGAGTTCCGCCACGAGCTCGGCGAGTTCAAGGACGGCGAGTTCGACGAGCGGCTCGAGGCGGCGATCGCCGAGGTCGAGCGCTGCGCGCACGAGCTCGGTGAAGCAGAGGCCCTCCGCGGCCGTTTCGTCGAGGCCTTCCACAGCGAGGACGAGCTGACCGCCGTCGAGCCCGGCGACGCTCCCCCCGCCGAGGGTGGCGAAGCTGCCGCGGGGGAGTCGGCCGCCGATGACGACAACGCGGTGGCGCACGACGCGACGGCCGACGCAGAGCCGTTCGGCGAGCTCGCCGCCGGCGCGCCGGAGACCTGGGACGAAGACGCCTTGGCGACCGACGACCTGCCCGCCGACTCGACCGCTGAGCACGGGATCGACGATCCGGGGATCGGCGGGGCGCCGACGTCCGAGGCCGCCGAGGGAGAGCTCGACGGCGAGGATGAGGGTTCCATGGAGCCCCCCGAAGGGCCACCGGAGCTCGCGGCCACGCCGAGCCCGGCGGCCATGATGGACGACCTGCCGACCGGGCGGATGGAGGTCATGGCCCCCGAGATGCCGCCGCCACCGGTGCCCCCTCCGCCGGCCCCCGAGCCGGAGGGCAGCGAGGCGACGGCCATGTTCTCCCTGGCACGGCTGGTCGGACCGGGGTCGGACGACGGCGAGGAGGAGCACATCCTCAACCCCACCGAGACGACCATCGGGCGGGCCCCGGGCAACCACATCCAGATCAACGACGGCGCGATCTCGCGCCAGCACGCCAAGATCGTCGGCAGCCTCGAGGGGGCGTTCACGGTCTACGACCTCGGCTCGGAGAACGGCGTCTACGTCAACCGCGAACGGGTCGTCGACCGGCGTCTGAAGGACGGCGACATCATCGAGATCGGGCCGGGCACCAGGACCTACATCTACCGCGGACCGTGAGCCGAGGACCACCACCTCGCGGTGGTGAGCGCCCCGCCCGCCCAGGGCTCGCGCAAGAGTAGGTTGGGCAGAGTCGCGTCCAACTGCGCCACGGACGTGCTTTGCCCGATCGAGCGAAACCGGAGGCGTAGCCTCGCCTCCGTTGAGGATCTCGCGAGTGAGGGCGGGCCGAAGATGCGGTGCTGATGGCACGCGAGATGCTCGACCGCTTCTTCGCGAGCCCCTGACAACGCCGCTCCAGCTCGGTCAGAGCTCGTGGGTGCCGACGTGGGTCGGCACGCCCCACTTCTGCTCGATCACCGGCCGGACGCCGTCGAGGTTCATCGGGCAGCCCATCAACGCCTTCGCCTTCTGGACGCAGGTGGCGAAGTAGATCGCGTCGACGCCGACGCCGAGGGACCCGAGCACCACCTTCTGCAGGTCCATGTGCGGGACCACCAGCCCCGGGCAGTCGCCGCAGCCGGTCTTGAAGACCACCTGGACCTCGCCCTCGAGGCCGGCAAAGGCGTGCAGCTTCTCGTTGGCCGCCTTGTAGCACTTGGCACAGCCGACACAGCTCGCGTCCTGGATCCGCTCGCAGTAGACGATGCCGATACGTGTCGCCATGGGCCCTCCCTCCGCATCCCATGATGACGACCCCACACCCGTTGCGCCACCTGCACAACTGAGCATCTGCTTCTACCTGCAGCGGCACGCAGGTCCCGACCCCCGTCCCCTGACCCCCGTCCCCTGTCCCCCGCCCTACCGCATCCCGCT
>CAZKKP010000031.1:0-17336 GCA_964553295.1 uncultured Thermoanaerobaculia bacterium
GCGCAGGTCCTGGTACATGTCCTTCCAGCGGGTGTAGGTGTAGTTCGACACGAAGTTGAAGACCCAGAAGGCCGAGTCCCAGCTGAAGGAGTCGAAGTCGCCGGCGCCCACCGCGAAGGGCTCGGGCGCCTCGCGGAGACCGGCGTACATCGGCACGTAGACCGTGGTCGCGGTGTCGTCCACGCCGAACCACAGCACGCCGCCCACCGGGTTGGGCAGCCAGGAGCGCTGCTGGGCCACGAAGGAGAAGCCGGTCTGCTGGGTCGAGGTCGCACGCTCGTGCAGGAACTTCTTTCCGTCCACCTCCCAGACCATCGGGCGCCAGCGATAGGGCAGCTCGTAGGGGCCGGCGCCCACCCCTCTGGACAGATCCCACTTCGTGCCCTGGAAGTGGTCGCGCATCAGCTCCATGGCGTCGTGGACCGAGAGCTTGCGGTCCGGCTTGACGAACAGGGGCATGGGCGCGGCGCCCGGGACGCCGTCGACGTAGTCGGTGGTCAGCTTCAGCGAAGGCGCCACACGGTTGAAGAAAGCCCAGACCCTGGCCTCGCAGAAGCGCAGCTTGCCGAAGGTCATGGGCGCGTAGGTGTCGGCGAAGCTGAAGTCGAGGTCGTCGCCGTCGAACCAGCCGCGCTCCCGGGCGAAGGAGATGACGTCCGGCGAGAAGACGCATCTCTCCGGGTCGTCCTGCGGGAAGGTGCGGATGCGCGCGTGGTTGGCGTGGGCGCCCACGGCGCCCTCGGGCACGCGAAGGGCCACCCAGACCGCCCCCGTGCCGTGCTCGCCCTTGCCGATGAGCTCCATGTGCCAGACCTCCTGGGGGTCGGCGATGGAGAAGGACTCGCCGCTGGAGGCGTAGCCGTGCTCTTCGACCAGCTCGCCCATGATGCGGATCGCCTCCCGGGCGGTACGGGCGCGCTCGAGGGCGATGTACATCAGCGAGCCGTAGTCGACGATTCCGTTGGGCGTCTTCAGCTCCTCGCGTCCGCCGAAGGTGGTCTCGCCGATCGAGACCTGCCACTGGTTCATGTTGCCGACCACGGTGTAGGTCACCGGCGGCTGCGGGATGCGGCCGAGGAAGTCGCCGGTGTCCCACTCGTGAACCTCACGCTCGGCGTCCGGCAGGTGCCGGCCCCCGGGGGTGAAGTAGAGCTCGCCGTAAAGGGAGTGGGAATCGGCCGAGTAGGTGATCAGCGTCGAGCCGTCCGCGGAGGCTCCGCGAGTGACCAGGAAGTTGGTGCAGGCGTCGGCGGCCGGGGCGCCGAGCAGGGCGACCAGGGCCAGGGCGGCGGATGCAGCGTTCTTCATCGATCGGGACCTTCCTTTCGCGGCGCCCCTCGGGGCGCCGGTGAACGGCCAAGGTACCAGATCCCGACGCCGCCTCCGGGTCAGAGCCCTCGTTTTCGCGGCAGCGTTTCGGCAGCCTTCCGAACCCGAATCAGGGCGCAGGGCTGAGGGCCCCGGCCAAGAACGCACAACCCACAACCAACAACCCCCAGCGCGGGCGCCGACCTCGACTCTACCGCACCATCCAAGCTCGTCGCGCCCGACCTCCGATCGGCCCTCCCCACAGCGGGTCGGGCTCGGGCACGAGCTCCCGCTGGCAAGGTCACCGAGCCCTGTCCCCCTGAAGATCGGGAACGGACGGGATCTCAGGTGCGGGTAGTCGGGTTCGCACTCCAGGGCGGGTTCGGCAGCGGGCTCGGGATCCTGGCCGCAGGTAGCAAAGGGCCCCGGTCGACGACCGGGGCCCGTGAGGTTGACGTGAAGGGTCGCGCTAAAAGCGGAGGCCCAGGGAGATGCGGAAGGTGCGCGGCTGCTGGTAGGAGCCGGGCACAGTCGGCTTGCCGAAGTCCGCGCCCTTCTCCCAGTGCGTCCCCTCGACCGGGGTCTCGGTCCAGGGGTTGAATGCCTGCAGCGACGACCGGGTGGCGTTGGTGAACACCGAGGTGTTGACCGAGGTCACGTCGTCGTTGTTGAAGATGTTGGTCACCTGCGGCTGGATGAAGAGCTCCACCGAGCCCGGCAGGATCAGCGAGTAGCTCAGGGAGAGGTCGGTGCTCTGGATGTCGTCGGTGGTGAAGGCGCCGCGGTCGGTGAAGTAGTAGGTCACCGTGGACGGCGGGGTGCGGTAGCCGGGGTTGTCGACGAAGGGCCGGGTGTTGATGCCGGCGGCCGCCTGGTACGGCGTGCCCGACCAGAAGGAGTGCATCAGGGAGGCCGTCAGGCTGTGCCGGCCGCTCTTGACGATGTCGTACATCGCCCAGACCTTGAGCTTGTGGCGCTGGTCGATGGCCAGGTCGCCCGACGGGTTGTGGCGGGCGAAGCTGCGGTACTCGGGGTAGGAGTAGAGGGCGGAGCGGACCGGGCCGTTGGGACCGGTCTCGCCGTCCCAGTTACCCTCGGCGTTCGACCACGTGTAGTTGCCCTGGATCTGCAGCCGGTCGAAGGGCCGGTACTGGCCGGACACCTGGACCGCGAGGTACTCGCGCTCGAGCAGGTCGGCGCTGTCGTTCTCGATATAGCCGAGGTCGACGATGCTGCCGTTGGGCATGGTGTAAAGGCCGGTGCTCTGGTCGATGCGCTCGACGTAGAAGCCGCCGTAGTCGCGCCGGACCAGGTCGAGGCGGAGCTGGCCCTTGCTGCCGAAGCGCTTGTTCACACCGATCACGAACTCGTCGGTGTAGGGCGACTCCAGCGACTGGGGGATCTGCCGGTTGGCGCCCGGGATGCTGGCGAACCGGTAGTTGGAGTTGTCGGTGCCGCCCTGCGAGTCGAACCACGCCCACATCTGGCGCAGCACCTCGTCGGTGGTCAGGTAGGGCGGGCCGCCGGTGTTGATCGCCGGGCCGGTGTAGGTCCAGCCGAAGGAGGCCGGCGAGCCGCCCGCCGAGGAGGCGTCCGCCTGGTTGTTGGCCAGGCCCATCACGTAGCGGGCGTAGGAGGCGTTGACGATCCACTCGCCGTCGGCCTTGACGTCATAGGTGGCCGACAGGCGGGGCGACAGGTTGCTGTCGTCGGACACCTTGTCGCCCTGGGCGTTGACGCCGTCGTTCTTGTCGTAGCGCAGGCCGATGTTGAAGGACAGGCTCTTGTTGAGGCGCCAGCGGTCGTTGACGTAGAGCGAGTCGGTCTTGAAGGCGGTGCCCCGGCTCTTGACGAAGATCGGGTTCCACATGATGTAGTGGTCCGCCGTCGGGTCGAGGAAGGACCACACGTTCGAGCCGTCGATGATGCTCCCGAGGTAGACCCGGAAGTCGCTGCCCGACTGGTGGTTGTCCACCAGGCGGACGTCGTTGTAGTGCTCGTAGCCGGCGACCAGGTCGTGCGTGCCGGCGGTCGCCGTGGACAGGAAGTACGAACCCTTGGCGCTGTAGGCCTCGTTGGAGCGCTCCTCGTCGCCGCACGGGCCGCAGAAGGTCGGGCTCCACCAGCGCCGGCCGCCGACCCGCTGCACCAGCAGGGTGCCGTCGATCAGGTCGGTCCAGGGTGAGCCCGAGCCGACGAACTTGAACTCGCGCTCGGAGTAGGCGCCCTCGACGAAGAAGTTGTCCGACAGGATGCCAGTGTAGTTGACCGTCAGCAGCTCCTGGGGCAGCTCCCGGGTGTAGACCGAGCGCAGGTCCATGACGGTGCCGAAGCCGTAGCCGGCCTGCTCGCGCTCGACCTCCATGTAGGAGCCGACCAGGCGGTGGCTCGGGGTGGCCGAGAAGGTCAGCTTGCCCTCGTAGCGCCGCTCGTCGTCGCCGTAGCTGTAAGCCACGGCGGTGAGCGCCGTCTCGCGCGACTCGTCGAGGCCGACGTCGCGGCCGGCCAGGAAGAACCACAGCCGGTCCCTCATCACGTAGCCGCCGAAGGTCAGCTCGAGGGTCTGGTTGAGGTCGTCCTTGCGCTCGGCGGTGGTCAGCGGGGTCTCGGCCGTCCACTTGTCGTTGGTCAGGCTGAGGCGCGCCGAGCCGGAGAACTGGTTGCCGCCGGACTTGGTGAGCAGGTTGACCACGCCGCCGGAGAAACGGCCGAACTCGGCGCTGATCCCCGCGGTGGAGACGGTGGTCTCCTGGATCGCGTCCTCGATGTACAGGGTCAGGGGGGTGTTGCGGATGTTGTCCTGGGTCACCACGCCGTTGACCATGAACAGGTTCTCGTAGGACATGGCGCCCGAGATGGTGATGTAGTTGCTCGGGCCGGTGCTGGTGACGCCCGGGGCGAGCAGGGCCGCGGCGTTCAGGGTGCGGCCGACCGGCAGCTTCTCGATCATGTCGCTCTGGAAGGTGGTGGCGACGTGGCTGCCGCTGGAGATGGTCTCGTAGGCCCCGGTGACGGTGATCTCCTGGGTCATGGTGCTCGGGGTCATCACCCCGTCGAGCACCATGGTCTGGGCGGCGTTGATCCGCACCGCAGCCTCCTCGGAGTGGAAGCCGTCGATCGTGAACGTCACCGTGTAGCTGCCGGGCGGCAGGAAGCGGAAGACATAGTCGCCGTTGACCGCGGTGACCGTGGACATCCGGCCCTGGAGCGCCGGCGAGTCGACCTCGACGGTGACGCCGGGCAGCGCCTCCCTGCCGTCGGTGACCCGGCCGGTCAAAGTCCCGCTCGGGATCTGGGCGAGCGCCGGCAGCACTACCGCCAGGCACGCCACCGTGCACAGTAGAACCTTGAATCCCCTCATCATCCCTCCTCTTCTCAGTTGAATCCCACAGGTACTGAGCTCGACGAACAGACCAAGAAAACTGACAAGACGGCCTCTGCCCGGGAACCTCCTTTCCGACGGGTAGTGTGTGGTCGTCGTACCCTCTATCCGCGGTCAAGGTACCATCAGAAAGCGCCGACCGGCAAGACCCTCCCGGCGCGGCATTTGGCGCCCAAGCCGAGCGTGAGACCGCGCCCGTACCGGCGCCCAGCCCCCCTTCCCGAGCCCGTGCCCGAGCCCGCAACCAACAACCCAGAACCAACAACCCTGCACCGCGGGCAGCGACCTCGAGGCCACCACCCACGGTCGCCGCGCCCGATCCCGCCACCGGCCGCCCGCGGCCCGCCCGTCAACTCCCGAGGGAGGCGAGCAGGCGGCGGGCCTCGGTCTCGGCCGGGGTGCCGCGGCCGAGGGCCAGCGCTCGCTGGAGATGGGCTCGCGCTCGCCCGGGCTCACCCCGGGCGAGCTCCGCCCGGGCGGTGCACAGGGCGGCCTCCGAGCTGGTCGGCTCGAGCTCGGCTGCCTGTCGGCAGGCCCCGAGGGCGCCGTCGACCCGGCCGGCGTCCAGCTCGAGATGAGCCCGCTGGAGCCACACCGCGGCGGCATCGGGCGCCAGGGTCGACGCCCGCTCGAGGAGGTCCCCGGCCACGCCCGACTCGCCGGCCCGAGCGGCCAGCCGGGCTGCCTCGAGGAGCACGATGAGGCTGTCGACCCCGGCGGCCACGGCCTCGTCGAGCACCCGTCGGCGGTCCGCCATCCCCTCGGCCAGGGCGGCGAGGCCGAGCCATGCCCGGGCACTGCGGGGGTCGACTGTCAGCACCTCACGGAAGACGCGCAGCGCTTCCCCGGAGCGGTCGAGCGCCATCAGGGTGGCGGCCCGGGCGAGCTGCAGGTGCTCCGAACTCGGGCTCAGGACGAGCGCCCGGTCGAGGGTTGCCAACGCCGCCGAGCCGTCGCCGGCCGCCAGCTCGGCCTCGGCCAGGCGCGACAGGAAGGGGACGTTCGACGGGTTTCGCTCGACCAGGCGCGACAGGATCCGCCGGGCCTCCCCAACCCTCCCCGCCGCGAGCGCCTCCTTGCCCCGCTCGAAGGTCTCGAGCAGCTCGATCCCGTCCTTGGGGTCGATGCCGTCGCCCGGCCGGCCCGGGCTCGCCTCGAGGTAGCCGAGGGCCTCCAGTGCGGCACGGACGTCCCGCTCGAGATCGGCGTCGGGCGCGACCGCCGCCGGCGACCGCTGCTGCAGCCGCTCGAGCTCGGCGCGCAGCCGCCGGGCCTCGTCCGGCCGCACCTCGACGAGGTTGACCCGCTCGCCTGGGTCGATCAGGAGGTCGTAGAGCTCCGGGCGGGGCGCCGCGACATACCGCCAGCCGCCTTCGGTGAGCGCGGCAAGCGGCGCCCAGCCGTAGACCTCCGCCGGCAGGGTGGCCTCGCTCAGGATGGCCGGCTCGGCCGCGCCCGTTTCCTGGCCCACGCCCGGCAGGACCGGGCCGGGAAGTGCTCCCTTGAAACCGAGGATCTCGAGCACCGTCGCCGGCAACCGGCGGACGCCGACCGGCCCCTCGACGACCCGACCCCGCGGCACTCCGGGACCCGCCAGGATCAGCGGCACCTCGATGGTCGAGCGATAGAGGAAGACCCCGTGGCCGCGCTCGCCGTGCTCTCCGAAGGCCTCGCCATGATCGCCCACCACGGCCACCAGGAGCTCCGGCGCCACCCCTCGGGCGGCGGCGAGCAACCGGCCGAGCTCGCGGTCGACAAACGCCACTTCGCCGAGGTAGCTCGCCCTGGCGTCGGTTCCCGCCAGCTCGGGTGGCGGGGTGTAGGGAGCGTGCGGGTCGTAGTAGTGGACCCAGAGCAAGAAGGGCGAACCCGGTCGCCGACTCTCCAGCCACCGCAGCGCGACCTCGGTGACGGCGTCGGCGGGCCGCTCCGGGTAGCCGTACTCGCCCAACCGCTCGGCGAGCATCACGTCGTCGTAGAGGTCGAAGCCGCGCCCGAGGCCGAACCGCCGGTCGAGCACCCTCGAGCCGACCACGGCGGCGGTGGCGAGACCCTCCGCCCGGAGCAGCCCGGCCAGCGTCGGCAGCTCGCCCGAGAGCACACCCGTGCCGTTGCCACGCACGCCGTGTTCGAGGGGGTCGAGGCCGGTCATCAGGGTCGCGTGGGACGGCAGGGTCAGCGGCGACGGCGCGATCGCCCGGGCGTAGCGGAGGCCGTCCGCCGCCAGCCGGTCGAGGTGGGGGGTGGCCGCCGCGGAGGCGCCGCCCCAGGCGCCGAGGGCGTCGGCCCGGGTAGTGTCCAGCGTGACCAGCAGGACGCTCGTCGGCGCCGTGACAGGCGGCGCGGCAACCCCGACCACTCCGGTGGCCGCCACGAGCCCGACCAGGACGAGCCGCAACGGCATCTGCGCCACCACCCCCGCAGTGTAGCGAATCTCACATAAGATCATGAGAAAAACTTGTGACTGTCGAGGCTCGGGCGTACACTCCCCAGCCAGCAGGCGCCGGCACGGCGCACGGCGGGTCCGCTCCGATCCCGGCTCGCCGGGAGCGGTCGGCGCCATCTCGTCGCTCGACCGGTTCACCCCGCTCGAAGACCCCACCAGTGTGAGGAGGCCCAGATCGTGGTACCCGCAGCCCACCGTCCAGCCCGCCCCGGCACCGTGACCCTCGTCGCACCGTCGATCCTCGTGGCCGCCCTGCTGGTCACGGCGGCGGCCGCCGCCCTGGCGCCCAAGGAGGCCCGCGACCAGCTCGACCTGCTGGCCTTCTCCGACCCCGCCCTGCGGGTGGTGGAGGTCAACGTCGACGCATCGGAGGTCGGCGAGGCCCTGCCGAGGCTGCCGGCGATGGCGGCCTTCCGCAGTGCCCAGGGTGAGGCCTGGCGCTTCACCGTCGACCTGCGGCGGGGGGTCACGAGCCTGCTCGACGGCGGCGCCGCGCCCTTCATCCCAGGCAGGGCTAACAGGCTCGAATGGAACGACTTCGCGCCGGGTTGCCGGAGCTACGACTGCCTGCCGGTGGCGACCGTTGAGGGCCTTGCGCGGAGCTTCCTCGACCAACACGCCGAGGCCCTCGGCTTTGGCGCCGCCGACCTCGTGCTCGACCCCGAGGGATCGGGCCCGTTCGGCGACACGCTCTACTTCCTCCGCTTCCAGTGGACTGTCGCCGGGATCCCGGTAGAGGGGGCCTCGGTGTACGTGCGCGTCAACAGCGGCAACCTGATCCAGGTGGCGAGCGAGAACGTCGGCCCGACGACCCTCGACCCCCGGCCGGCTCTCGACGCCGCCGCTGCCGCCACCGTGCTGGCCGACTTCCTCGGTCCCTTCGCCCGGCCTGACGACCGCCTCGTCGACCCGGGATCGCTCGTGGTGGTGCCCGTGACCCCCGCCGGGCAGGACCCCGACCGCTTCCGCGGGCCGGTCGGCAGCGGCCTCGACTACCGCCTGGCCTGGCGCCTCGCCTTCGACCGCAAGGACGTCATCGGCGCCTGGGAGGCGCTGGTCGACGCCCACACCGGCGAGCTGCTGCGCTTCGTCGACACCAACCGCTACGGCCGGATCCGCGGCGGCGCCTACCCCGGCGACAACCACGTCGGCGAGGCCGACCGACCGTTCCCCTTCGCCGACACCGGCCTGCCCGCCCCCCACCAGTACGCCGACGCCGGCGGTCTGTTCCCGGGCGACAGCGCGACCTCCATGCTGCGCGGCAAGTACGCCAGGATCAACGACTCCTGTGGTGCGATCAGCGGCTCGACCACCGCCGGCGACATCGACTTTGGTCTCGGTCCCGGCACCGACTGCGCCGTGCCTCCGGGCAACACCGGCGGCCCGGGCAACACCCACTCGGCACGGACCCAGTACTACCACCTGACGATCGCCAACCTGCGCGCGCAGGCATGGCTGCCCGGAAACACCTGGCTGCAGAGCAGCTACATCACGGTCAACACCAACCAGTCGCCGTGGTGCAACGCCCAGTCCGGCGGTGACACCCTGTACTTCTTCCGCGCCGACTCCGGCTGCTGGAACCTCGGCGAGATCCCCGGCGTGGCCGTGCACGAGTGGGGCCACAGCCTCGACAACTTCGACGGCTCCGGCGGCCAGTCCCGGCCGGTGGAGACCTATGCCGACTGGATGGCGGCCCTCCACCTGCACGACTCCTGCATCGGCCGCGGCTTCTTCCTCACCGGCAACTGCTCCGGCTATGGTGACCCGTGCACGAGCTGCAACGGCATCCGCGACCTGGACTACACCCAGCATCAGCGGAGCACACCGTGGACCGCGGCCAACTTCGGCTCCGTCTGGTCGTGCTCCACCGGCTCGTACAACGGCCCCTGCGGCCTCTCCGACCACTGTGAGTCCGGGATCTCGTCGCAGGCGCTGTGGGACTTCGTCAACCGCAAGCTGACCGGCCCGCCACACAACCTGGACCTGCGCTCCGCGTGGCTGCTCGCCGACCGGCTGTGGTATCTCGGCATCCCGACCCTGGGCAGCAGCATGTACACCTGCTCGCGGCCCAACTCGGACGGCTGCGGCGGCGCCAGCCTGTTCAACGTCATGCGGGCGGTGGACGACGACGGCGACGGCACTGCCAACGGCACCCCGCATGCTGCGGCGATCTATGCCGCGCTGGCCGACCACAACATCGCCTGCGGCGCGGCCGGCGACCCCTCGAATCAGAGCTTCACATCGTGCCCGAGCCTTCTTGCGCCGACCCTCAGCGCTGAGGGACAGAGCAACAGCGCCGTCCTCGGCTGGTCCGAGGTCGCCGGCGCTGCACGCTACGCCGTGTTCCGCAGCGACATCGGCTGCGACGCCGGCATGACGCGCATCGCCATCGTGAACGCGCCGGCCACCGGCTACACCGACGCCACCGTGGTCAACGACATCGAGTACTACTATCTCGTCCAGGCCCTCGGCACGGCCGACGCCTGCTTCGGCCCGGTCTCGGCCTGCGCCGCCGTGACGCCGGTGCTGTGCACCGCGCCGGCGGCGCCCTCCTCTCTCGTGGCGACGCCGTCCGGCGCCAACCAGATCGCCGTGTCGTGGTCGAGCTCCGATCCGGGCGCCGCGAGCTTCAGCGTCTACCGGGCGGTGGGCGCCTGCCCGCAGGTCGGCTATCAGCTCGTCGCGAGCGGCCTGGCCACCACCAGCTTCCTCGACACCACCGCGTCCGGCGGCCTTGACTACGCCTACGTCGTCACGGCGAAGGACGTCACCGGCGGCTGCGAGTCCGCCGCGGCGCCCTGCGCCCAGGCCCAGACCACCGGCGACTGCGTCGAGCCGCCCGCCTTCACCGGTCTCGAGGCGGTGAGCAACTTGGCGCTCGCCACCTGCACCCTCGAGCTGTCCTGGAGCCCGGCCACCGCCTACTGCGGCGGACCCGCCCGCTACAACGTGCACCGCTCGACGACGCCGGGCTTCGTGCCGAGCCCGGCGAACAGGATCGCCGGCGACCTCGAGGGGACTGGCTTCTCCGACGCCGCCGGGCTCGACTTCGGCGAGAGCCGATACTACGTGGTGCGGGCGGTCGACGGCGGCAACGCGGTCGAGGAGCAGAACACGGTCGAGGTCAGCGGCGCCCCCACCGGCCCGATCACGGTCGGCGCCTTCGCCGACGACGCCGGCGACACCGGCGCCGCCCGGCTGACCCCGACCGCGCCCTGGTCGGTGGTGACCAGCGGCGGCCACGACGGGCCGAAGGCTTACGCCACCGGCAGCTACGGCAACAACCTCTGCGTCGCCGTGACCTCCGAGGAGTTGCGCCTCGGCAGCGACCCCCAGCTGACTTTCTGGTCGAAGTACGGCATCGAGAGCGGTTGGGACAAGGGCGAGGTCCAGATCTCGACCGACGGCGGCTCGAGCTGGGCCCGGGCGCCGGTCAACTACCCCACGAGCTCGAGCTACCAGGCGGATGCCTGTGGCCTGCCCACCGGCACCTACTTCACCGGCACCAACAGCACCTACGCCCAGTACTCGGCATCCCTGAGCACCTGGGCCCACCAGGACGTGACGGTCCGTTGGGTGCTGTCGTCGGACACCTCGCTCAACGGCAACGGCTGGTGGGTCGACGACATCGTCATCACGGACGTCGAGGTGCCATCCTCCTGCGAGACCGGCGGCTCGACCATGCCGACCGCCTTCGGCAAGAGCCGACCGGCCGACGGCGCACCGGGTCAGACCCTGAGCCTCGGCCTGGAGTGGGCCGGCAGCACCAATGCCACCGACTACCTCTTGTGCGTCGACACGATCGACAACGGCGCCTGCGACGGCGCCTGGACCGGGTCGAACGGCGCGACGGCCGCTCGTCTGGGTGGTCTCGACGCGCTGACCACCTACTTCTGGCAGGTCCGGGCGGTCAACGCCAGCGGCCAGGTCGACGCCGACGGCGGCCAGTGGTGGAGCTTCACCACCGACCAGCCCCTGTTCGCCGACGGCTTCGAGGACGGCGGCGCCTCAGCATGGTCGCTCACCATGCCGTGACCGGGCGCCGCCGCCCCCTGCGCCACTCCCGGGTCGGAAGGGCTTTCGCCTTCCGGCGACGTGTGGCGGGAGTTCCACCCAAGAAATTCCCTTCCTGGCATCTGGCACGTCGTGGTGGGATACGCGCCGCCTCTCTGTGCCTCTGTGCCTCTGTGGTGAAGAGGCCGGCGGACGGGTTGCGGGTTGGCCCGCGCCGGGCCTCTGTGCCTCTGTGGTTGCCTCCCGCGGTCGGGCTGCTGGCACGCCTGCGCTGTGGGCGCCGCCGGGCGGGCCCGGTCACGCCGCGAGGTTGGTGAGGCCGGCCCGGCGGGCCCAGTCGAGGGCCTGGGCCCACTCGTCGGCGGTGATCCGGCGGGACAGCTCGGGGTGGTCGAAGGCGCGGTGCTCGGGCCGGTACTGGGCCATCAGGTTGACGTAGGTGTCCGGGCCGAGCTCGTCGGCGACCCAGCGCACGAACCGGTCGGTGCCGGCGAGGTTGTCGGGCAGCACGAGGTGGCGGAGCATCAGGCCGCGCACCGCGTTGCCTTCCTCGTCGACCCGGAGCCGGCCGACCTGGCGGTGCATCTCGCGGATCGCCGCCGCGGCGACCTCGGGGTAGTCGGCGGCGCCCGAGGAGTACCTCGCCGCCAGCTCCGGGTCCTGGTACTTGAAGTCCGGCAGGTAGAGGTCGACGATGCCGTCGAGCTGGCGCAGCGTCTCGAGGCTGTCGTAGCCGCCGGTGTTGTAGACCAGCGGCACCGACAGGCCGCGAGCCGCGGCGAGGCGCACCGCGGCCACGATCTGCGGCACGACGTGAGACGGCGTCACCAGGTTGACGTTGCGGCAGCCGCGGCGTTCCAGCGCGAGCATCATGTCGGCGAGCTCGCCCTCGGTGCGGTCGCGGCCGTCGCCCCGGTGGTTGATCTCCCAGTTCTGGCAGAAGCAGCACAGCAGGTTGCAGTTGGAGAAGAAGATCGTGCCCGAGCCGTGGCGGCCCACGAGGGGCGCCTCCTCGCCGAAATGGGGTCCGAAGGAGGCGATGCGCAGCCGGGCGGTCGAGCTGCAGACGCCGGTCTCGCCGGCCGGGCGGTCGGCGCCGCAGGCGCGCGGGCAGCCGGTGCAGCTCGCCAGGCCCGCGCGCAGCGCGGCCTCTCGGCGCTCGAGCTCGCCGCTCGCCGAGAGCTCGAGGTAGGACGGCCTCGTTCCCGCCGCCAACGGCTGTGGCGCCCTCCCTTCGCGGCTCCTGCAGGCCGGGGCGATCAACAGCGTGCCGGCGCCGACCATCGACCAGGTCACGAACTCACGGCGGGATGACGGCATGATGACACCTCGTTTCTCCCTCGAATGTGCAGCCCCGGGCTCGACGAGGCAAGCCCGCAGCGCTCGACACCGGGGGAAGCGGCACGAGGCGCCCCTTCAGGGCGTCGCTCCCGCGACGGCGTCGACCGTCGCGTAGGAGGCCTGGCGGGTTACCGGATCGAGCACGCCGACCGCTACCCGGTGCCGCCCGGCTCCGAGCAGGAGATCCGATTCCACCAGCCAGCGGCGCCGCAGGGCTTCCTCGAGGTCGGCCGCCGGCACCCTGACCTCGGGCTCGAGACGGACCATGTCCGATCGCCTGCCGGCGCTGTCACGGGCTGCCATGAAGAGGATCGGCCGGCCGACCAGGTCGTCTCCCTCCGGCAGCAGGGCGACGCTGTCGATCGGGAAGGAGACCCGAGTGGGCAGCAGCCAACGCTCGCCGGCGACCGCCGCCGGGGCGCCGACCGCCAACTCGACCGACATGGGGTTGTCGTCCACCTCCAGGGTCAGGCTCGAGGTGACCTCGTCCTGGACCCGCGTCTCGAGGGACTTCTCGACCAGGCGCGACCGGTAGCGGACCCGGTGGCCCTTGAAGGACGGGTCGTCGCGGAGCTCGACCCTGACCTCGTGGACCCTGTCGCGACCGCTCGAGCGCAGGGGGTAGCCGATCGAGTAGTAGGTGTAGATGTCGTCGGCGATGCGAGCCAGCCAGGGGGCGATGTCGTTGGAGTTGACGATGGCGACGCCGCCGGTGTCCTCCGCCATCAGTCGCAGGGTTTCGGTCGTGTTCTGCTCTGCCATCCAGGTGGCGCGCAGGTCCCGACGACCCGTGCCCTCGGCGCCGGCAGTGCTCATGGGCGCCAGGCCGCTCGCGTCGATCGGGAAAAAAGTCACGTCCTTGGCGTTGGCGGCGGCGATCAGCTGGCGGAAGAGGCGGCTCTGGTCGTACTCGTAGATCCTGCCGAGCAGCGCCGTGTTCTGGGCCGGTCCGCTGACCTCGTCGAGCAGCTCCAGCCCGGGAACCATGGGCAGGCCGTTGGAGATGTACAGGATCCCCTTCGTGCCCGGCAGCCCGGAGAGGCTCGCGACAACCTCCTTCAGACCGTCGACGGAGCGCCTCAGGTCGCTCACGCCCTCCTTGGCGTACTCGTCGACCATCGTGAAGATCTCGCTCCACTCGCGGCCGAGGTTCTCGAAGCCGCTCGGCCTGCCCGACCTCTGACCCCTGGTCTCGATCGACCTGATGCGGTCGATGATCTCCCTGGCTTCCCGATCCCGCCCGGCGCGACCTCCGCTCGAGGTGCGCACCTCGTGCATCGCGGCCAGGATCTTCTCGGGGTCGGCGGTGAAGTCCTGCAACACCTCGACGGAGGCTGCCTGGTGGACCACCACCATCATCTGCGCCGGCAGATGCAGCCGGGTGGTGACGAACTGCCGGGTCTGTGCCAGCACGCGGTTCCTGTCGAGGGGCCTGAGGTTCGTGTTGTCGACGTAGAGCACCAGATACACCGGCGCCGGCGCGGTCCCGGCCCCGGAAGCCCACGCCGAGGGCGCATCCGGAGGCTGATCGCCCGCCTCCCGGGTCGAGCCACGGACGGCATCGGCCGTGAAGAAGGCGAAGTTCGTGATCTGCTGCGGCTCGCCGTTCTGGAAGACCCTGAAGTCCTCGGCGGTGAGGTCCGGGACCACACCGCCTGATCTGTCCGTCACGTGGACCACGAGGTTGGCGATCGTCAGCTCGTACTCGTCGACGAAGGTGAGCCCCGCCGTGGCGGGGACTGTTGCCGCAGAAACCGGCTCCTGGCCGTCGTCAGCAGCGGCCAGCGAGCTGACGCCAACGATCACCAGGACCGCCGGGAACCACCGGAAGAAAACACTCTTCAGCACCTGCAGCTCTCCATTCCGACTCGAGCCCTGATCTCTCACCGGGCGCCCGCCCCGGCCGAAACCGCGACGAACGCCGGTGACATGACCAGGCTAGCAAAATGGTCGTCAATCGTGGGCGAGGCCGGCGGCCCCACCGCCGGGAGGACACGGCTCCGATTCGTCAAGGTGCTCTGCATTATAATCTTACGCCGATGGGGAAGGCGCCATGCGCCCGCCGTGAGAATTTTCTCCGACACCGGCTTGTCGATTGGTCTTAAGTTTAGTACATTGATACCAACGGAGGGATACCCGTGAAGTCAGCCGCCCGGAGCAGCCGACGCGACGCCGTGGAACGGCGGAGGCGTGGCGGGCGGTGCTCGGCCGTGACACCGGGCGAACGGGTGCATACTCGGAAGCAGGGAATCGACGTCGACCGAAAGCTGGGCGGAAGGCAGAGGAACAGGGACATGACGGGACGCACGAAGGTCGGATCCTCATTCGCAGTGCTCATCTGGCTGGTCTTGGTCGCCGGGGGGGCCGGGGGCCAGGAGGTGCAGGGGGCTCTCGACGCCACAGCGGCGCTCGACGAGGCGGCGCGGAGGTCCCAGGGGACCATCGACAGAACCGTCGAGGAGACGCAGAGCCTCGAGAGACAGTACAGCGTTCTCACAAAGGAGATCGACGGTCTCGAGGTGTACAGCCTCCTCCTGAGAAAGCAGCTTGAAAGTCAAGAAAAAGAGATGAAGGATCTTGCCTCGTCGATCGACCAGGTCAGCATCATCGAGCGGCAGGTGATGCCTCTGATGGTCAAGATGATCGACAGTCTGGAGCAGTTCATCGAGCTCGACATGCCCTTCCTGCTCGAGGAACGGAGGCAGCGGGTCGCGTTTCTCAAGACCGTCCTGGACCGCTCGGACGTGAGCGTGGCCGAGAAGCTCCGACGCCTGCTCGAGGCCTACGAGATCGAGAACGACTACGGCCGGACCATCGAGGTGTACAAGGGCACGCTCGAGATCGCCGGGGCGACCCGTGCCGTCGACTTCCTGCGCATCGGCCGCGTGGCCCTGCTGTACCAGACCGCAGATGCCGCGACGTACGGCATGTGGGACCGGGAGCAGCAGAGCTGGGTCAGGCTGTCGGCCGAGTACCGCAACCAGATCCGCGCCGGGATCAAGATGGCACAGAAGCAGATCGCGCCGGATCTCGTGTTGATCCCGGTTCCGGCGGCGGAGGCGGCACGATGATCACGCGAGCATTCACCACGATCCTGGTCCTGGCCAGTGCGACCGCCCTGGCACAGTCCGAGCCTCCCGATCGCGCGCGCACCCTCGACGAGCTGCTCCGGATGGTGCAACAGGGCAGGACCCAGGAGACTCAGGAGCACCGCGAGCGCGAGCAGCGGTTCGCCGCCGAGAAGGCCCAGCAGGAGCGCCTCATGCGTGAGGCCCGGCAGCGCAAGCAGGAGCTCGAGCGGCTCACCGAGCAGCTCGGCAGGACCTTCGACCGGAACGAAATCAGCACCAGCGAGCTGAGCAAGACCCTGGACAGCCGACTCGGCGCGCTCAAAGAGATGTTCGGCGTCCTCCAGCAGGTTGCCGGCGATGCCCGGGGCACCTTCGCGGACTCGATCGTCAGCGCCCAGTTCCCCGACCGCGATGCCTTCCTGACCGACCTCCTGTCGACGCTCGGCAGCAGCTCGAGGCTCGCCTCGATGGAGCAGATCGAGGGGCTCTGGTTCGAGCTGCAGCGCGAGATGACCGAGTCGGGCAAGGTCGTGCGCTTCCCGACCAGGATGATCACCGCTGAAGGCGAGGAGGTGGAGCAGGATGTGATTCGGGTCGGCGCTTTCAACCTGATCTCCGACGGCAGGTATCTTCAGTTCGTGCCGGAGACCGGACGGGTCCTGGAGCTTCCCCGCCAGCCCCAGGCGCGCTTCGTCAGGGCGGCCCGCGAGCTGTGGGCCGCCGACAGCGGTCCGGTGGCCTTCGGGATCGACCCGTCCCGGGGATCGATCCTCGGCCTGCTCGTGCAGGCGCCGGATCTGAGGGAGCGCATCGCCCAGGGCGGCCTGATCGGGTACCTCATCATCGCCCTGGGAGCGCTGGCGCTGGTCATCGCCCTCGAGCGGATCACCGTGCTCGGCATCGAAGGCCGCAAGGTGGCGGCGCAGCTCAAGAGCGCAACCGCCCGGGACGGCAACTCTCTGGGTCGCGTCCTGAAGACGGCCGAGAAGTACAGGGAGGCGGACCTCGAGACCCTCGAGCTGAAGATGGGCGAGGCGATCATCCGCGAGGCGCCGAAGCTCAGCCGCGGTCTCCTGTTCCTGAAGATCATCGCGGTGGTGGCGCCGCTCATGGGCCTGCTCGGCACGGTGACCGGCATGATCAACACCTTCCAGGCCATCACGCTCTTCGGCACCGGTGACCCCAAGCTGATGGCCGGAGGGATCTCGCAGGCGCTGGTGACGACCGTGCTCGGGCTCACCGTGGCGATTCCCACCGTGCTCCTGCACACCGTGGTGACCGGGCGCAGCCGAAGGATCGTCCATGTCCTCGAGCGGCAGAGCACCGGCATCGTCGCCGAGCATGCCGAGAAGGCCCGGTCTCGAACCAACGGCGGGACCCCGTCCCCCTGAGCGCGGAGCCTGCCATGTACCGCCTGCTCGACTGGTATGAAGCGATCCGGGACTTCCTGGAGATGGGCGGACCGGTTCTGGTCGCAATCGGCATCCTCACCTTCGTGATGTGGATCCTCGTCTTCGAGCGGATGATCCACTACCGGACCGGGCTGCGGCGCCTGATCGTGGGCATCCAGGAGACCTGGAACGGACGGAGCGAGCGGCGCTCGTGGCACGCGCGACGGATTCGCGACGCGATGATCTCCAGGGTGACCCTGGACATCGAGAACCACCTCCCGCTGATCAAGACCCTGGTCGCGCTGTGCCCCCTGCTCGGTCTGCTCGGCACCGTGACCGGCATGATCGAGGTCTTCGAGGTCATGGCCTTCTCGGGCACGGGC
>CAZKKP010000032.1:0-16943 GCA_964553295.1 uncultured Thermoanaerobaculia bacterium
TACCTGTTGCTGTTCCAGGCGGCGATGGTTGGGATCGTGCTCTCGAACAACCTGGACGAGCTCGTGATCTGGCAGGTGACGACCCAGATCCAGGTCGAGGCGCCGCGCTACGGGCTCGACCCGGACCACCTCATCCGTCGGCTGGTCTACGGCGTCGGCACGGCCCTGATCACCTCGAAGGGCGACGCGGCCCTCGACGGGGTCTACAAGCTGGTGGCGATCGACCAGGACGGCGGGCTTCAGCCGGCGATCAAGATCTCCGAGAGCAAGAGCAAGATCCTGAACCCGGGCGACAAGCGGGTGTGGCGGGTGTACGACGGGCGCGGCAAGGCGAGTGCGGACGTCGTGTCGACGGCCGACGAGGACCTGGCCGCCCACCGGCCGCTGGTGCTGCGACATCCGACCGACGAGCACCGGTTGCGGCGGCTCGAGGCCGATGACGTCGACCGCGTCGAGCTCCTCCAGGCGGAGGTGGTGCGCGAGGGGCGGCGGCTTGCCGAGCCGCCGGACCTGGCCACCCTCCGGCAACGTCGCGCCGACGACCTCGCACATCTCGACCCGGGCGTGAAGCGGCTGATGCATCCGCACCTCTACCACGTCTCCCTGAGCGAGAAGCTGTGGACGAGGAAGAGGGACCTGGTCTTGAGGATCCGATCCGCCGGCGGCGTCGAGAGTCGATGACGGGCGGGGGGCTCGAGATCAGGATGGATCTTCGAGGTACTCGGGCACGAGCAGGTCGAGACGGCCGGTCGCGCCCTCGACCTCGAGCTCGAGGGTGGTGAATCGCCACTCGCCGGCGGACTTCTCGGCAACCACGTAGAGGGTTCCCGAGCCCTCCGGGCCGGAGACCGGAATGGCGAGCTCGGCACTCCCGCTCGGGCCGCTGACGTTGACCGAGCCGGAGGTGAAGAGCCCGGCCTCGATGGGCTCGCCGAGGACCGCGATGACCTCCGGGCTCAGGCGGGCGTGTTCCACCGCCTGCTGGTAGGCGTCATTCTGTGACATGCCGAGAAAGGCGAGCCCACCCACCGCGGCGACGAAGGCGATGACCAGCAGGATCGCGAGCAGGCAGCCGCCGCAGCCGCAGCCGATCCACTTCCAGACCCCCCAGCCGCCGGAGCCATTGGTTGGTGCCATGGACGTACGATGCCCTCACAACCGGGCTGTCGTCAAGCCGGCACAAACGAGGTGGGTCATCGTCCGATCGCCGTCGTACCATGGGGAGGTCAGACATCGGGAGGCGGCTGATGGGCGATGGGTCGAACCGGGGATGCGGGTGTTTCGGCGGCGGCGTGTTCGGCAGCGCCGGTGCGGTGGTTGCCGCCATCTTGAGCTGGCAGGTCAACCACAGCCTTCTGTGGGCGCTGGTCCATGCATTCTTCAGCTGGTTCTACGTCATCTACCACTGGGTGAAGTACGGCCAGCTGCTGCCCTGAGTACCCCTCGCCGTAAGTTCGCTGGCATTCGGTGCGTCACCGTACTTTCGGCGAGGGGTACAAGGCCTCACGGGGCCTGCACCCGAACGAGCTGCTTGCCGATGTTCTCTCCGGTGAACAGCCGGCGGAGTGCGCGCGGCGCATTCTCGAGTCCCTCGACGACGTCGACCTGGTAGCGGATCTCGCCCGTCTCGACCCAGCGGGCCAGGTCCTGCACCGCCTCACCGGCACGGCTCGCGTAGTCGAGCACCAGGAAGCCCTCCATCCGGCCCCGTTTGAGGAGCAGGTTCAGGTAGTTGCGCGGACCGCGCGGGGGTCGCGAGCGGTTGTAGTCGGCGATCGCGCCGCAGATTACCACCCGAGCGCGCATCGCCAGGTGGGCCAGCGCTGCCTCGAGCATCCCGCCGCCGACATTGTCGAAGAAGACGTCGAGGCCCGAGGGACAGAGCTCGCCGAGGCGTTCGAAGACGTCCTCGCTCCGGTAGTCGATGGCGGCGTCGAAGCGCGCCTCCTCGGTCAGCCAACGGCACTTGTCGGCGCCCCCGGCGATGCCGATCGCCCGACACCCCTTGATCCGGGCGATCTGACCGGCGACCGAGCCCGTCGCCCCGGCGGCGCCGGACACCACGACGGTCTGGCCCGGCTCGGGACGACCCACGTC
This sequence comes from uncultured Thermoanaerobaculia bacterium, assembly GCA_964553295.1. GTDB lineage: Bacteria > Acidobacteriota > Thermoanaerobaculia > Thermoanaerobaculales > Sulfomarinibacteraceae > CAZKKP01. The sequence goes on from CAZKKP010000032.1 coordinate 2,098, forward strand.
GAGCAGGCCGAAGTAGGCGGTCTGGCCGGTGACGCCGAGCGCGCTCATGGCGAGCGGGATCGGCACCTCCGGAGGAACCGGCGTGAGGTGCGCCGAGCGCGCGTCGACCAGCGCGTGGGACTGCCAGCCGAGCAGGCCCTGCACGAGGTCGCCGGGGCCGTAGCGCGGATCCCGTGAGGCGAGCACCCGGCCGATCCCGAACGAGCGCATCACCTCGCCGAGCTCGACCGCCGGCATGTAGCCGTCGAAGGCCATCCAGCCCCGTTGGGTGGGATCGCAGGACAGGTACAGGACCTCGACCAGGACCTGACCGTTCTCGGCGACCTCCGGTACGGGCGCCTCGGCCCAGCGGAAGTGCTCCTCGCCGACCATCCCGTCCGGTCGGCAGGCGAGCAGCCAGCGGCGGTTGACCCTCGGTGCCATGGACTGTCCTCCTTCCAGCTCCCATCATCTCCCAGTTTCCCCTTCGCCGGTTCCAGTTCGAGGCAGAGGGAAGGCTCGAGATCCTCCGCAGCGCGGGCCGTGCCCGCAACCCAAGACCATGATTTTGAACCACAGAGGCACGGAGGCGCAGAGGAGCGACACGGGTCGCACAACGCCCTGCGAAGCTGTTTCTCGACAGTTTTTTGAGTATTTTCATACGAGAAATGAACGATCAACGCTTCAGGCTTACGACCTCGGCGTGCTGCCGAGGCGGTCCCTCGTGGCGGCGCGCGGTGTGGTGGATCTTCGGCGCGAGGTTGCCGGGCGCGGCGCGGGCCGACGCTGGTATCCTGGCGGCCGTGATCCACATCTCGGGTTGGAGGAGGTTCCAGATGGTACATGTGAACGGAGAGGGTCTGTCACGAGGGTTGGTGATCGCGGTGGTGGTCGGGCTCCTCGGCCTTCCGGCGATCGCCCAGGAGGCAGGTGAGACCGAGCCGGAGCTCGCTGCCGAGGAGACGCCCCGGCTGGTCGCCGTGGAAGAGATCGTCGTCACGGCGCAGAAGCGGGCGGAGAACGTCCAGGACGTGCCGGTCGCGATCTCGACCCTGGGCGGAGAGGACCTCGAGCTGCTGACGGTGGGCACGCCGGACGTGCGGATGCTGTCGGCCCGGGTGCCGAGCCTGATCCTCGAGTCCTCCTTCGGCCGCGCTTTCCCACGCTTCTACATCCGCGGCCTGGGCAACACCGACTTCGACCTCAACGCCTCGCAGCCGGTGTCGATGATCGTCGACGATGTGATCCTCGAGAACCCGGTGGTCAAGGGCATGCCGCTCTTCGACCTGGAGCAGGTCGAGGTGCTGCGCGGCCCGCAAGGGACCCTGTTCGGCCGCAACACGCCTGCCGGCATCGTCAAGTTCGACACCAAGAAGCCGAGCCAGTTGTTCGACGCCAGCTTCCGCGCCTCCTACGGGACCTTTGACACCTTCGACGTCAACGGTGGCGTCGGCGGCGCCCTGACCGACACCCTGTCCGCCCGCTTCTCAGGCCTTTACCAGTCCCAGGGCGACTGGATCGACAACCGATTCACCGGCGAGAAGGACGCCCTTGGCGGCTACGAGACCACCGCCTACCGCCTGCAGCTGCTGTGGCAGCCGAGCGAGTCCTTCAGGGCACTGGTCAACGTCCACGGCTGGGAGCTGGACGGCACGGCGCGGGTCTTCCGCGCCAACATCCTCGAGCCCGGGACCAACAACCTGGTGGCCGGCTTCGACCAGGAGGTCGTCTACCACGACGGTCGGAACAAGCAGGAGATCAGCGCCCAGGGCGGCGTGCTCAAGCTCGAGTACGACTTCGAGGGCGCGGTCCTGACCTCGGTCACCGGCTTCGAGACCCTCGACATGTACAGCCGCGGCGACATCGACGGCGGCTTCGGCGCCGGCTTCCTCGGCGAGGGCAACTACGGTCCGGGCTTCATACCGTTCCCGTCGGAGTCGGCCGACGGCATCCCGGAGCTCGACCAGCTGACCCAGGAGCTCCGTCTGGCGAGCATCGGCAAGAACCGCGTCGACTGGCTGGTGGGCGTTTTCTACTTCGACGAGGACTTCACGGCGGAGACCTTCAACTACGACTCGCTGGCGCCGGGCAACCCCGAGGCCGGCTACGCCTTCCAGAGCCAGAAGGCGGAGGCCTACGCCCTGTTCGCCTCCATCGACTACGCCCTGACCGATCTCTGGGACCTCAAGGTCGGCCTGCGCTACTCTCATGACGAGAAGGACTTCTCGGCGGAGCGCCCGATCCCGACCTTCAACACGCCGACGGTGGCGCCGATCACCCGGTCTGTCGATGACGACGTGCTCACCTGGGACCTGAGCACGGTCTACAAGGTCAGGCCGAATGTCAACGTCTACGGCCGGCTCGCTACCAGCTACCGCGCCCCGAGCATCCAGGGCCGGATCCTGTTCTGCGCCGACTTCGACGGCGGCGCCAACCCGGACACCAACTGCGTCACGGTCGCCGACACCGAGGAGATCCTGTCGTTGGAGTTCGGCGTCAAGTCGATCCTCATGGACCAGCGTTTGCGCCTCAACCTGACCGGCTACGTCTACGAGGTCGACGGCCAGCAGGTGACTGCGGTCGGCGGCGTGACCAACACGGCGCGGCTGCTCAACATCGACACCACCAAGGGCTACGGTCTGGAGGCGGACATCGAGCTGACTCCGACCGCTAACTGGCTGATGACCTTCGGCCTGAGCTACAACCCGACTGAAATCGACGACCCGAGCCTGCGCGTGACGCCCTGCGGCGGCGGCTGCACGGTCACCGACCCGGTCGACGCCCTGGGCGCCATCGTCCACGGCAACAGCCTGCCCCATGCCCCGGAGGTGATCTTCAACGGCATCGTCAGCTTCCGCTCCGACGCCGTGAACAAGGGGTTCTTCGGCGCCCTCGACTGGGCCTACTACTCGGAGAAGAGCTTCTTCCTGTACGAGTCGGAGGAGTTCAACGGCGACAGCTTCGAGGTCGGGATCCGCCTCGGCTACGGCTGGGATCAGGCCCGCTACGAGGTGGCGCTGTTCGGCCGCAACCTGACCGACGAGAAGATCGTCCGCAACGGCATCGACTTCAACAACCTGACCGGGATGATGAACGACCCGCGGATGATCGGCGTGGAGTTCGTCGGCCGCTTCTGAGGACGCACAGAGCCAAGCCCCCTCCGGTCACACCGTCGGTCCCTGGCCGGGGGGGGCGCCTCCTGCGCCGTCGGCCTCGGCGGCGAGGCGCAGGGCGAGTCGGAATCGGTGGACAATCGCCTGCACGGCCAGTATCCCGACCACGAGGAAGAACACGTCGACCAGCGGAAACCGCCGCCCGCCCAGGGGGAGGGCGGCGTCGGGGAGGATGGCGAGCACGACAGAGCCCACGACCAGGCCGACGAAGAGCTCGGCCTTGCCGAGCCCGGTGTAGAAGCGGCGCTGGAAGCTCGCCTCGATCTGGGTTCCCAGATAGGCGTTGAGCACGACCACGATGATCACCGCAAGCCCGAAGGAGGTGGTCGCATGGGGCGTCAGCGCGAGACCGCCGAGCACGGCGACGTCGACCACGCGGTCGAGGAAGTGGTCGAGGAAGTCGCCGCGCCTGGAACGACGGTTGTGCATCCTGGCCATCATCCCGTCGAGGCTGTCGGCGATCCCCGCGAGCGTCACCAAACCCGCCGCAGCGACGAAGAACAGCGGGTGGAGACGGGTCAGCCAGTAGGTCGTCCCGGCCAATACGCCGAGTCCCAGGGCGGCGAGGGTCATCCAGTTCGGATGAACACGGCTCAGACCTCGGGCCAGAGGCTCGAGGCAGGCGAGATACAGCTTCTCGATCATCGTGAACCCTGGCTTTCACCCGAGAGCGTCGGTCGAAGCTCTGTTCGCAGTGAGTTGCACGGAGCGTTCCTCAGTGACGACGCGCCCGATGCCGGCCCCGTCGGCGACAACCATCGTGAGCCTTCCGGGCTGGCCTGGCAAGCCCGGCGCTTCGCGCAAGGGCGAAGTACACTCGGATCGTGACACGACCTCCCACGCTGGTGGCGTGACGTCGATGTGCGGCTGGCCTGCCCCTCCCGATCTCGGAGCGTCGACGCCCAGGAGGGGGACAGCCCTCGGACGGGCCGTCGCGCGGGCTCTGCTTGGCGCGTGGGGTTGGCGCTTCGAGGGTTCGCTCCCTGACATCGGGAGAGCCGTGATCGTGGTCGCGCCCCACACCTCGAACTGGGACTTCGTGATCGGCGTGGTGGCGATGTTCGCACTTGGTGTGCGGGTGTCGTGGCTGGGGAAGCACACGGTGTTCCGGAGGCCGTTCGGCGGCATCATGCGGTGGCTCGGCGGCATCGCGGTCGACCGCTCGGCAGCAGGTGGTGTGGTCGAGACAACGGTTGCGCGGCTCCGCCACGATCGGCAGCTGCTGCTCGGCCTGTCGCCGGAGGGAACCCGTCGTCCGGTGGAGCGCTGGCGGACCGGGTTCCACGCCATCGCCGTTGCAGCCGGTGTGCCGATCATACCGGTCAGCCTGGAGTACCGACCCCGCCGTATCAGGATCGGGTCTCTGCTGAACCCGAGCGGCGACCTCGAGCGCGACATGGCCGATCTCGCCGACTTCTTCGCGGATTGCACTCCGCGGCGCCCGGAGCGCTGGTCCGGCGTGCGTTGGTGAAGCCGGGCCGGCCGAGCCCGATTCGACTGCGCGCCACTGCGGTCCGGCTCAGCGAGGGCTGAAGGGTCGGCCGCCGGGTACAGGCTCCGGGACGCGGAAGGAGCGGAACAGACGCAGGCACCACCAGACGGTGTAGCCGAGGAATGCTGCGAGCGACCCCAGGAAGGACCTCTCGTCGAGGCGAACGGGGTCGGCGAGGTTGGCCTCGAGGGTGAGCAGGCCGACCACCCCGAGGAAGGCCATCATCACCGTGCCGAACTCGAACATCAGGCGCTCGATGATTGCCAGGAAGTGGAGACGGTTGGCCTCGGCGAGCCAGTAATGCCGGTTGGGAACGTTGACCAGATCTGGCGGCAGGGCGACGCAGAGTCGTGGCACGAACAGGAAGAGCAGGAAGGCGGCGGTGTACATGGCAGCGAAGGCGAGGGTGTTGACCGTTTTGGAGGCCCAACCGTCGGGCTCGCCGCCACTAGCGAAATGGATGGCGACGGTCGTCGGCAGGGCGAGGTGCGACACGACGACGATCACCATCGCGGCGAAGTAGGTCGCAACCAGGAGCTTCTTCATCGACGGCCTCCGGCGACCGACATGATAGACCCACTACGGTGCGGAGAGCCACGCGAGGACGACCGGGATCGCCGCCACCGAGAGCAGTGTGCCGGCGAGGATCGTGCTCGCCACTTCGTCGCCCTGCTGCTCGTACTTCTCGGCGAGCACGAAGTTCATCACCGCCGAGGGCAGCACGCCGGTGACCACGACGACCCCCCGCTCGATCCCCGACATGCCGAGCAGCTCGACCCAGAGCAGGGCGGCGGCGAGGCCCGGGACGAAACGGAGCGCCACCGCGAGGAGGGCGATGCCCGGCCGGGTCAGACGGACCGAGCGCAGGCGGATGCCGAGACTGAGCAGCATCAGAGGAACCGTCGCCTGGCCGAGGAGCTCGAGGCTCTGCATGACCGGTCCGGGGGGCACGAGGCCGCTGAGCCCGACCGCCACGCCGAGGACGGCGGCGTGGAGGATCGGCTGCCTGAGGGCGGCGCCGGGGTGGGCCGAGCCGGAGACGATCGCCAGGCCGAGGCTGTAGTGGACGAGGGTGATCGACGTGAACACGATCGCCGCCGCCGCCAGGCCGTCCGGTCCGAAGGCGAAGAGCGCCAGCGGCAGGCCGAGGTTGCCGGTGTTGGGGAACATCGTCGCGAGCATCAGGCCGCGGGCGGGGATCCCGAGCCGGCGGAAGACCAGCCAGGAGGCGACGCCGCAGACAAGGCTCTGGAAGACCACGCCGCCGCCTACTGCGAGCAGACTGGTTGAGCTCAGGGGCCGCGAGGCCAGGCTGGTGAAGACCAGCGCCGGCGCCGCGACGTAGAGCGTCAGGTCGGTGAGGCCAGCGAGGTCGATCCGCCGGAAGCCGGCGAACACCCAGCCCGCCGCCGCGACGGCGAACACGGGCGCGACGACGTGAAGCAGCTGCGCAAGCATCCGGCGACACTGTACGACATGGCGCCGGAATGGTGGGACGGCGCTCGCCTCACGGCCCGGGCGACCAGGCGGAGAGGTCGCCGGACTCGAAGCCGTCGCGGAAGATCGGGCCGATCGGGCAGTCGGGTAGAGCGATCTCGAACAGCCACGGCCAGCGTTTGCCGGTGACGAAGAGGCGCTGTGCGCGTGCGTCCCAGGCGACACCGTTGAGCACCTCGGCGCCAGGGGCGCCGCCCTGGCTGGCGAGGAGCCCGGCGAGGTCGAGCCAGGTCGTCACCATGCCTGTAGCGGGGTCGATCCGGGCGACGCGGTCGGTCAGCCAGACATTGGCGAAGATCTCACCGGCGACGAACTCCAGCTCGTTGAGGCGGGGGACGGCAGCGGGGCCGTCGCGCACCTCGAGCGAGCGCACCGGTGCGAGCGTCTCGGGGTCCCAGAACTCGAGAGTGGCGGTGCCGTCGCTGCGGACGAGGTGGCTGCCGTCGAAGGTCAGGCCCCAGCCTTCACGGGGGTAGTTGAAGGAGTAGATCTCGGCGAAGCTCGAGCGGTCATAGACGAAGCCGGTGTGCTCGAGCCATGTCAGCTGGTAGATCCGTTCGCCGACGATGGCGATGCCCTCGCCGAAGAGCGAGGCTTCGAGGTCATGCCGCTGGAGCACCTCGCCGGTGACCAGCTCGACCCGACGCAGGGACGAGTCGCCGTACAGGCCGGTGCCCTCGAAGAGGTCGCCGTCGTCGACCGTCAGACCCTGGGTGTAGGCCGTGGGGTCATGGGGGAAGACGGCGACGATACGGTATCCGCACAGCGGCGCATGGAGCTCGTCGGCCTCGGCCGGTGGCACGGCAACCGCCGTGGCGAGCTCGATGAGGGCGGTTGCCAGAGCGAAGGATGGGGACATCGTCCGCAGCCTATCATTCGGATCCCGATGGGATCGGTTCGGACCGTCCACGAGCGGCCTTCGAAGTGGGAATTTCAGGTCGGAGCAGTCGCGCCAGGGGTGGTTCTGTGCTATGTCCTCATCCGCAAGTGAGAACTTTCACAAGTGGTCAAGAGAGAGGTACACTACCGTCCGGAGGACGGGCCATGAACCACATCGACCGGCGACGCTTCGTCACGATCGGGGCGGTGGCAGCCGCGGTCGGCGCGATCCCGGGAAAGGTGGAGGGCGCCAGGGAGCGGCACGTGCTCTCTCCGGACTATGTCGGGGTGCTGGTGGACACTACCCTGTGCATCGGCTGTCGCAAGTGCGAGGAGGCGTGCAACCGACGTAACCATCTCCCCCGCACCGCCGAGTCTTTCGCGGATCGGGAGGTGCTGCGCACTTTCCGCCGACCGACCGAGGATGCCTTCACCGTGGTCAACCGGTTTCCGGGCAGCCCGTCGCCGGACCAGGCCGAACTGCCCATGGCCTTCGCCAAGGTCCAGTGCATGCACTGTCTCATCCCGCCCTGCGTGTCGGCCTGCATCGTCGGCGCCCTGACCAAGGCGCCCGACGGGGCGGTGGTCTACAACCCGACGATCTGCATCGGTTGCCGCTACTGCATGGTCGCCTGCCCCTTCGAGGTGCCGGCCTACCAGTACCACACGCCGCTGGCGCCGAAGGTGCGCAAGTGCGAGTTCTGCACCGGCACCTCCGAGGTTGGCGGCGCGGATCCCGCCTGTGCCGCCGCCTGCCCGACCGAGGCCCTGGTCTTCGGCAAGCGCGCCGACCTCCTGGCGATCGCTCACCAGCGCCTCGAGGACCGTCCGGACCGGTATGTCCAGCACGTCTACGGCGAGCACGAGGTGGGCGGCACCGGCTGGCTCTATCTGACCGGCCGTCCGGTGCAGGAGCTCGGCCTCCTACAATTGCCGGTTCGGGCCCCGGCACTGCGCACGGAGGCGATCCAGCACGGCATCTTCAAGTTCGGCATCCTGCCGGTGGCGGTCTACGGGGCACTCGCCGGGATCATGTGGTTCAACCACCGGCATGAGAAGGACGAGAACGCCGACGACGAGGTCGTCGCGGCCTCCGAGCACGGCGAAGAGGGAGAGCGGCGATGAGCCCGCATGATCGGCCCCATCGCGTCACCAAGCCGTTCTTCACCTTCGGCACCCTCACCCTGCTGATCCTGATGGGGATCGGGTTCTCCTTCGGGATCACCCGGCTGTTCCTCGGACTGGGATCGGTGACCAACCTCGACGACCGCAACCCGTGGGGCATCTGGATCGCCTTCGACGTCGCCTGTGGCGTCGCCCTGGCGGCCGGTGGTTTCCTCACCGCCGCGCTGGTGGAGATCTTCGGCCGCAGGAAGTACCGACCACTGCTGCGGCCGGCGCTGTTGACCGCCTTCCTGGGCTACCTGTGGGTGGCCATCGCCCTGCTCTTCGACCTCGGTCGATACTGGAACGCATGGCGACCGCTGTTCAACTGGCAGGGCAACTCGGTGCTGTTCGAAGTAGGCATGTGCGTCACCTTCTACCTGGTGGTCCTGTTGATCGAGCTGAGCCCGTCGATTCTGGAAGGGCTCCAGGATCGGATCGCCGAGGATGGCTGGGGCGCCGCGATGCTGCGTCGACTGGAGCGTCCGATCGCCACCCTGCACTCATGGGTGCACGTGGTGCTGCCGATCTTCATCGTCGCCGGGGTTGTCCTGTCCATAATGCACCAGTCCTCGCTCGGCACCCTGATGCTGATCTCGACGACCAAGCTGAGCGCGCTGTGGGACACCTCGATCCTGCCGCTGCTGTTCCTGCTGTCGGCCCTCATGGTCGGCTTCCCGATGGTCATCCTGGAGTCCATCTACGCCAACATCAGCTTCGGCCGAAAGGCGGAGATGCACCTGCTGACGCCCCTGGCTCGCGTCATCCCGGTGTTCCTCGCCCTGTACGGCGTGGTCAAGATCGGCGACCTGCTCGTCCGCCATCGCCAGATCGACTTCCTCGACAACCCCGCGGCGACGATCTCACTGATCGTCGAGATCCTGGTCGGTGTGGTCGCGCCGTTCGCGCTGCTGCTGAGCACGGCGGTGCGGCGCTCCATCGGTTGGCTGTTCTTCGCGGTCGCGCTCATCATCTTCGGGGTGATTCTCAACCGCATCAACGTCTTCCTCGTGGGCTACACGCCACCGTACACGGACGTCGCGTACTTCCCATCGGTCGGCGAGATCGCCATGACCATCGCCATCGTCTCCAGCATCCTGTTCTGCTACCGGCTGCTGGTGACGTTCTTCCCGATCCTCCCGGGCTACGTCCCGGCCACTCCGGCGCAGCTGGCGCTGTTGCGTGAGGAACGTGCTCGGACGGTGTCGCCGCAGTGGACCTGGCTGATTCGGGGAACTGCGATTGCTGTCCTCTTCGGCTTCGTTCTGACCTACTTCCTGGTGCACCGCTCGGCGTTCGTGGCTGCGCAGCGAACCGTGGCCGAGGTGCAGCGGGTCAGGGCGGCCGAGCCGGTCCACGTCGAGGCGCCGAGCGTGAGCTACCTGCTGCGTCCGCTCGACTATCGCAACTTCTACCTGCTCGACAACCCGCTGCTCAACGCGGTCTCGGACGACTACGAGCCGGTGGGCTTCGCACACCGCATCCATGACGAGCTGACCCGCGGCGACTGCGGCGTGTGCCACCACCGCCACTCGATGGACGACGACGACCGCATCGGCATGGACATCGCGGAGCTTCACGACGATATCGACGTCTACATCGGCGGCGCCTGTGCCAGCTGCCACGAGGACTTGGCGGACCGCCCACCACAGTCCTGCGCCCGTTGCCACGGGCTGCCCAACGAGGAGGACTTCCCCGCACGGCTGGGCCTCAAGGGGGCCTATCACCGGCAGTGCATCGGCTGTCACGAGAGGCACATGCGGCCCGCTCCGGCGCCGACCGAGTGCAACTCCTGCCATCATCCCTGGGTTCCGGACCACCAGCTCCTGGTCACCTTGACCGGTCAACCGAGCCCCCAGGAGACGACGCGGGCGTGCCTGGAGTGCCACGCCCGGGCCGGCGACGACCTGCTCGGGACCGCGCACTGGAACTGGAAGGGACACTCGCCAAACCTCGCCGGCTTCCAGCACCGCACCGACGTCAGTCTGCAGCAGGTGGTGAGCAACTTCTGCATCGCCATCGGCACCGATCCGGAAACCTGCAACACCTGCCACATCGGCTACGGCCGGATGGACGAGGGCTTCGACCTCTCCAACCCCGAGAACATCGACTGCCTGGTCTGTCACGACACCACCGGTACCTACCGCAAGGACCCGCAGCGTGGGGGGCGGCCGGCGGCGGACGTCGACCTGGTCGCGGTCGCCCGGCAGGTGGGCCGACCGTCGCGAGCGACCTGCGGCTCGTGCCACTTCTACAGCGGCGGCGGCGCCAACGCCAAGCATGGGGACCTCGAGCCGACCCTCGCCGAGCCGACCGGCGACCTCGACCTGCACATGGGGACCTTGAACATGCGCTGCCAGAGCTGTCACCTGGTGTCGCGCCACCGCATCGCCGGCATGTCCATGACCTCCCCCGCGGTCGAGGGCCGGGTTCGTTGTGAGCGATGCCACGGGCCCACACCCCATGCGGTGAGCGGCATGTTGGGGCAGCATCTCGACGATCACGTGCGCACCATCGCCTGCGAGACCTGCCACATCCCGTCCTTTGCGCGGAGCACGCCGACGCTGATGCACCGGGATTACTCGGTCGCGGGCGAGGACCGTCCGGAGGAGCTGGACGAGCACGGCATGCCCACCTACGACCCCCGTTTTGGGGCGCTGACCTGGGGCAAGGACCAGGTGCCGGTCTACCTCTGGTTCGACGGCAACCGCCGGGTCACCCTGGTGGGCGACAAGATTCGGCCTTCTCGTAGCGTGGTCTTGAACGCACCCACCGGCGAGAAGCGCAACCCGGCGGCCCGCATCTTCCCCTTCAAGGCGCACACCGCGGTGCAGCCCTACGACAGCAAATCCCGGGTGCTCGCCATGCCCAGGATGACGGCCCAGAGCCTGGTCGAGTTCGACTGGGACCGGGCGATCGCCGACGGCATGGAGGCCATGGGGCTCGAGTACTCGGGGAGCCACGGCTGGGTGGAGACCGTCATGTACACCGGCCTTCACCACGGCGTCGGTCCGGCGGCGACCGCTCTCGGGTGCACCGACTGCCACAGCGTCGCGGCCGCCGACTGCGTGCGCTGCCACCGTTCGGCGGAAGGAATGGATCACCCGGAGCACACCCGAAAGGTCTACCCCGAGGTGGAGCAGCGTCTCGACTTCGAGGCTCTCGGGTATCCGGACGATCCGGCGCTCACCGGCGGCAGGTTCTTCACTGGATTCGGCAGGGGGCTCCCGCCAAGCTGAGATCGGTTGTCACGGGAGTGACAGCCTTCGGGGGACCCGTGGGGGCGGTTTACCTCCCGGTCGAGGCCCGGTCGAGCCCGGACGGGCCCTCGAGGTAGCCGAGGGCCTCGAGAAGGAGGGTCACGGCCGGATCGTCGGGAATCTCGACCGGCGTCGGCGATGGCACGGGCCTCAGCTCGTCGGCGCGCCGCGACGTCTCCTCCAGCACGGCGAGCAGCCGCTCGACATCCTCGGGGCGTTCCCCGGCGAGGTCGACCTTCTCCAGCGGGTCGGAGCGGAGGTCGAAGAGGGCGTTCCGCGTGTCCCCGTTCGGCTGGCGGGTCACGTGGAGCTTGAGCCCGTCGAGGACGACGACGTCGGTTCTGAGCCTGTTCCGAGCGGACATCGGGGTGTGGGTGGTGACGAAGGCGCCGGCGGGCGCCTTCTCGTCGCTTCCGGTGAGAGCTCCGCGGAGGCTGCGCCCCTGGAGCCCGGCCGGCGGTTCGAGCCGGAGCAGGTCGGCGATGGTCGGGTAGACGTCAAGGAGAGAGACGGGTCCCGGAACCCGGATGCCCTGGCGGACCAGCCGCGGGTAAGAGATGAGCAGCGGCACCCGGAGCAGCTCCTCGAAGGGCTGACCGGCATGGCTCAGGCCGCCGCGCTCGAGGAACTGCTGCCCGTGATCCGCGGTGACGAGGATCAGTGTGTCCTCGAGGAGGTCCTGATCGCGCAGCGCACCGACGATCCGCCCCAGACCTTCATCGGCCTCGTGGATGGCGGCGTCGTACCGAGCGCGGTAGACCCGGAGGTCATCGGTTCCCCGCACGGCCTGACCGCCGACCGCGGCGAGGGCCGCGGCAGGAATCGGCACCTCCTCGTCGCCGTAGCTCTCGGCGGAGAAGAGCCGCTGGTGATGGTCCGAGCTGGTGTAGGGGAGATGCGGGTTCATGAGGTGGACGTAGGCGAACCACGGAGAAGTGCGTGCGGACGGCCGCTGCACCGTGGGCGGGCTCGAGGCGGCAGGCGGCTCCAGCCAGCGGAGGAAGTCGTTGACGAGACCGGGGCCGAACTGGGCGCCCCGGACCACATGGTCGAAGCCCTGCGTGAGGCCGGTGGCGGCGCTCAGGTGGGGGTTGCCGGTGTACGTGATGGCAGAGAAGCCGTGGCGCTTCAGGAGCTCGGGCAGCGTTTCGAAAGCCAAACTGAGAGACCGAACCTCCTGGGTCTCACGGAGGCCGCCCTTCTCGACCCCATGGATCATGGGTGAGAACCCGGAGAGCAGGGACGCCAGGGCCGGCTTCGACCAGGTCGAGGTGGAGCGGCACTCCTCGAACAGGGCGCCGGTAGCCGCGAGGCGGTCGAAGTTGGGGGAGGTGGGCCGGGAGTAGCCATAGGCGCCAAGATGATCCGGGCGCACCGCGTCGATGAGCACGATGAGGACGTGGCGCGGCGCGTTCCTGGAGTCGCATGGCGCTGACGTGCCGGCGGCAGTGCCGAGGTTCGCGGGGAGCGACAGCAGAAGAACGAGTCCAAGATGCATCGCGTGTCGCACTACGACCTCCCTCGGAGGATCTCGAGTCTCTGGATCTGAAGCCGGAACGGGACGCGAGCTTGCAGAAGTCGTCATTGTACCGGAGAGCACTTGGCGTGTGCTGCACTGCGCCGCTGGTCCGTGGAGAATGCCCGAGGCTCAGTCGACGGGAGCAGGCGATGGGCGGTCGAGGAGTGTGGCCGCCGTCGCGAGCGCGAGCTCGGCGGCATCCCCGGGGCCGAGCTCGAGGGCGCGCTCGAGGAGTGGGCCCGCGACGGCGACGGCGACGATCGGAGCGGCAAGGGCGAACAGGCGGGCGCGGACCGCTCTCGGCGGGCGCCGGGCGTCATCCTCGCCAGACGCGGAGGCCAGGTGCTCGAGGGCGCTGCGCAGAGCGGGCTGCAGCGCCTGCAGCGCAACCTCGCCACCGTCGGCGAGGTCGCGAAGCAGCAGCCGAACGGCCCTCGGGTGCTCTCGAATGCGCCGCAGGATCCGACCGAACGTGCGGAGCGGATCGTCCGGAGCCGGTGGTGCAGGCGCGGCAGCAGGGGAGGGGCCTGAGCGAAATTGAGCTGTGCCTGCGGCAACCGTCATGTCGTGCGTGAGTCGGTCGGCCGCCTGGCGGAGGACGGCGCGGTACAGCTGGCGTTTGCCGCCGAAATGGTAGGAGACGGCGGCGGGGTTCGCCCGGGCGAGATCGCACAGGTCACGCACGGAGGCGCCGCGGAATCCGTGCTCGGCGAAGAGCTGGGTGGCCGCCTCGAGGAGTCGTTCGCGAGTGCTGGAAGTCATACAGCTGTTTGTATCATGCGTGCTCTTCATCAGCAAGAGCAGCGCGGCAAGAATACCGGTCGTTCCCCCCGGACGGGGAGTGTGGACGATGCAGTCGGAGAATTGTCCTTCTTAACATGTTAAATTTGCGCATTTTAATATTTCCATACAGACGCTTGTCACAAATTGGCTCAGCTGTGTTGACGCGGCGCTCACGCCTGCGTAGCATCGGCCCGAGGATCGAGGACGTGGCACGAGTCGTCGCGGTGATTCCCGCCCGATGGGCGTCCACCCGGTTTCCGGGCAAGCCGCTGGCCCTCCTGGGCGGCGAACCGATGATCACCCACGTCATCCGGCGAGCGCGGTCGTCACGGTCGGTCGACGAGGTCCTGGTGGCCACCGACGACGACCGGATCGCGGAGGCCGCGCGGCGGGCCGGCGCCGAGGTGGTGATCACGGGCGAGTGCGCCTCCGGGACAGACCGCGTGGCGGAGGCGGTGCGCGGCCGGTCGGGGATCGCGTTGGTGGTCAATCTGCAGGGCGACGAGCCGCTGCTCTCCGGCGCCAACGTCGACGTCCTGGTGGCGGGCATGCTCGAGCGACCCGAAGTGTCCATCGGCACCCTCTGCCGGCCGCTGCCGGCTGAGCGCTCGAACGACCCCAACGCGGTCAAGGTGGTGCGACGTGTCGACGGCAGGGCGCTCTACTTCTCGCGGTCGCCGGTACCCCATCCCCGGGAGCCCCGAGCGGCGGCGCAGCTGTGGCGACTGCATCTGGGCATCTACGCCTTCCGGCCCGAGGCCCTGGAGCTTTTCGTGTCTCTCGGACCCTCGCCGCTGGAGCGAGCCGAGAGCCTCGAGCAGCTCCGTGCCCTCGAGCACGGCCTCGAGATCCTGGTGCTCGACGCGCCGGAAGATGCCTTCGGGGTCGACACCCCGGAGGACCTGGGGCGGGTCGAGCGGATGCTGGGCCGGCGCCCCGACGCCGGCGATCACGGGAGGGGATGAGAGCATGGCGACGAAGTACGTTTTCGTGACCGGCGGCGTCGTCTCGGGCCTCGGGAAGGGGATCTCGGCGGCCTCGTTGGCGGCGCTGATGGAGGCCCATGGCCTAGAAGTACCGGGGATTTTGCGCGGGCATTG
>CAZKKP010000033.1:0-5362 GCA_964553295.1 uncultured Thermoanaerobaculia bacterium
CTGGCGCTTGTGTGCGGCGTATCTGGGCCAGTACTCGGATATGCAGCATGCGGCATATCGGGGTCGGGCCTCGACTTATTCTTGTGCGAGCCCTAACCTGCGCCCATGTCCGAGCAGCGGCTGCTTCACCATGCGACGCGGATGGCCATGGTCACGGTGGTCAGCCGGGTGGCCGGCTATCTGCGGGACAAGGCCCTGGCCTGGGCGCTCGGCGCCGGGATGCTCAACGACGCGTTCCGGACGGCTTTCAGGATTCCCAACGCGTTCCGCGCCCTCCTCGCCGAGGGGGCGTTGCACGCGGCCTTCGTGCCGGCGCTGGCGCGCCTGGACGGGGAGTCCTCGCGGCAGCGGGCCCGGGAGCTGGTCGGCGGGCTGGTGGCGGTGCTCGGCCTGGTCCTGGCGGTGGTCGTCGGCCTGGGCATCCTGGCGTCGCCCTGGCTGGTTCGTCTGTACGGCGAGGGTTTCGCCGACACCCCGGGCAAGCTCGAAGCGACCATCCTGATGAACCGACTCATGTTTCCCTACCTGGCGGTGATCTCCCTGGCCGCCCTGTGCCAGGGGGTGCTCAACAGCCGCGAGCGGTTCCTGCTGCCGGCGGCGACCCCGATCCTCTTCAACCTGCTGCTCGCCGGGGTGGCGTGGACCGCCCTGCGCGGCGCCGAGAGGGCGCCGGTGATCCTTGGCGTGACGGTGGTCGTGGGCGGACTGCTGCAGTTCGCGGTCCAGGTCCCGGCGGTGCGGCGTCTCGGCTTCAGCCTGGCGCCGCTGTGGCGGGCGATGCGGTCGCCGGAGGTGCGGCGGGTGCTGCTGCTGATGCTGCCGGGCATCCCCGTGCTCGGCATCAACCAGCTCAACCAGCTCGTCACCAACCGTTTCGCGTCGTTCCTGGGAGAAGGCGGAGTGACTGCGACGGTGTACGCCTACCGCGTCACCGAGCTCATGTTCGGCGGGATCGTCGTCCAGCTCACCACGGTGCTCTTGCCGGTGCTGTCCCGTCAGCTCCGGGAGGCGCCCGAGGCGGCGCCCCGGACCCTGCTCGACACCGTCCGGCTGGTCGCCTTCGTCACCCTGCCCACGGCGACGGTGCTGGCGGTCGCCGGCCGGCCCATCGTCGGGCTGCTGTTCGGCGGCGGCGCCTTCGACGCGGCCGCGGTGGCGGTGACCGGGGCGACCCTGACGGCCTACGCCTTCGGGCTGGTCGGAACCGGCCACGCCAAGGTCATGGCCAGCTCGTTCTTCGCCCAGCAGAACACGCGGACGCCGATGTGGGCGAGTGCAGGGGCCCTCGCAGTCTTCACGGTGGCCGCCTGGGGACTGACGGCTCGCCTCGGCGTGCCCGGCCTGGGCTGGGCGAACACCGTGGCGATGTTGGTCTACGCGGCGGTGCTCAGCCTGCTCTATGCCCGGCGGTACGGCTTCACCGGGGTCGAGCTTCGGCCGACGCTGGTCGCCCTTGCCCGGCAGCTGGCGGCGAGCCTGGTTACCGGGCTGGTCCTGTGGCGGGCGATGCCATGGTTGGCCGGGGTGGAGCGCACCGGGGCGGCCGAGGCCCTCCGCCTGCTGCCGGTGCTGGGGCTGGTGGGTGCGCTGTACGTCGGCCTGGTGGCCGCCCTCGGCGGCCGCGAGCCGGCTGCCCTGCTGGCCGCGGTGCGCGGCAGGAGGCGCCGGTGAAGCTCGTGATCCAGAGGGTCAGCCGGGCGGCGGTGCGGGTCGAGGGGAAGGTGGTCGGCGAGATCGGCGTCGGGGTGCTGGTGCTGGTCGGCCTCGAGGTGGGGGACGGTCTCGGCGAGGTCGAACGTGCCGCCCGGCGGGTGGCCACCCTGCGGGTCTTCGAGGACGGCGAGGGGCGGATGAACCGCGGCCTGGGCGAGGTCGCGGGCGGGGTTCTCGCGGTCTCCCAGTTCACCCTGGCGGGCTCGATCCGCAGGGGGCGCCGCCCGAGCTTCGACCGGGCCATGCGGGGCGACGACGCCCGCGCGCTGTTCGACCGTTTCGTGGCCGAGCTGGGCGCCCTGGGGGTCGCGGTGGAGACAGGCGCCTTCGGGGCGATGATGGAGGTCGAGCTGGTCAACGACGGTCCGGTCACCCTGATCTGGGACGACCCGCCACCGCCAACCCCGGGGGTGACCCGGGCAGGCTGCTCGTCCTGACGGCTCGCCAGGGACCGACGCCGGTGTGGCCGGGCCGGGTTGCGCGACGCCCTCGGGCTACTGCCGTACCGCCTGAAGGGTGTCGTAGGCGCCGCCGGCGCCCACGGGGCGGTAGTCGGCGATGACCACCGAGTGCAATCTGTTCCAGTCGACCCCGGCGGCCAGGGCGACCTCGAGGGTGAAGCTGCCGGTGGCGCCCGGGGCGAGGCTGGCCACGGGTTGCGCCGTGGCGGCGCGCACGAACCGGTTGGTGTCGGCCACCCGCCGCTCCTCGTAGACGATGGCGGTGAGGGTGGCTCGGTTGGACTGGTCGAGCGTGACGGAGCTCAGGTTGGTGAGCTGCACGTTGAAGCGGAAGGTGTTGGCGACCCGTTCGCGGCCGACCTGGAGGTGGGCGAGAGCCGGCCGATCCATGGCGCCCTCGACCATCGACCGGTAGACGTTGGCGAAGTCGAGGGATCCGGTCTGGAACTGGTTGCCGCTGTCGACCATGACCAGCGGGAGGGAGACCGAACCGCCCACCCCCCATGCGGCCCACCAGCGATCGAGACGACCGCCCGTCGGGTTGTCGACGTCGTGCTCGAGGAAGAGCACCGGCTGGTCCGCCATCTGGTCCGCGAGCAGGTCGACCACCGGACCGGCGGTGGCGCACACCGGGCAACCGTGGCGCATGAATGCCTCGAAGACGACGAGCCGGGAGGACGTCTCCTGGCCCGTCGACGAGTCGAGCTGGGCCGGCAGGAAGATGGCGTCTCCGGACAGGTTGTCCACCAGGGAGGCGTAGGCGAAGTACCGTGCGCCTTCCGTCTCTGAGCGCACCAGGGCGAAACCTGCCGGGACCGCCTGTGCCGTGACGAGGTTGAACACCCCCGGCAGCTGGCGCATCTCGAAGGCTCGGAGGACAACCTGGGTGGATCCGAGCTGGACGCCGTCCGCGCGGTACAGGTCGACGTCGACCGTGGTTCGCAGCCCGGTGGCGTTCACCAGGCCGAGGTTGGTGCGGTAGGCGTGGGTGGCGGCGAGCTGGAGGATCGCGTAGCTCTCGTCGGCCACCGATGCCGACTCTGCCGGCAAGGCCGGGATGAACTGGCCGTAGGTGCCGGAGGGGCTGTCGTTGTAGGTGCGGCTGGTGGCGAGGATGGCGCCGCCGGTCGCGGTGAGGCGGAGGGCGCCGCTCCCCGTGACGCCGAAAACCTGGCTCACCACGTCGACCAGTCGGATGCTCGCGCCCGGCGCCACCGTGAAGCTCTCCGACGGTGGAGCACTGTTCTCGGTGCGCTCGCGCAGCATCTCCAGCGTGAAGGTCGCCGGCCCACTCCCGCTCGCCTTGACCTCGAGATCGGTTCGCCACCGGGTGCCGGCGAGCCCACTGACGTTCGCCGCCGCCGGAACGTAGAGCTGCTGGGCCTGCGCGCTGACGACTGCCGCCAGGAGCGCACCGATCATTGCTGCGGGCCAGCTTCGCCTCATCATCACCCCCGGGACCGAGGCCACCGATGACCTATCAGCAACCATTCTCGCATAGGATCAGACGGCGATCGATTTCGCCCCGGCGAGCGGGCCGTCGCGGTGCGGCCGTTCGAACCCGGCAGTGCGGCCTGCGTACACTGTGCTGGAGACAGTGGAGCTCGCGGAGGGAGTGGCCGGATGACGTTGCGGGCACGCATGCTGCTGGCCTTCGTGGCCCTGGCGCTGATCCCGATGGTGGTGATCGTGCTGGCGGCCTACACCTCGTCGATCGCCGCCTTCCGGAGCACGGTCAACAGCGAGTGCTCGGCGACCGCCCGCGACATGGGATTCCGCGTGGCGCGGGTGGCCGAGCAGCTCGACGCCTCCCTGTCGGTCGCCGCGGCGCTCGCTCCCGGTGGCGCCGAGGCCGCTCCGGCGAGCTGGCTCGACCGGCTGCGCGAGGAGGTGCAGCCGCTGGCGCCGCTGCTCGAGGCCGCCGAGTTCCTGCCGGCGGCGCCCCCTCCAGCTCCGGCGGCTGAGGTTGACGCGTCCCGGTCGCCGCCTGCGACGGTCGCGGTCGAGCGTCTGGTCACCTTCTTCCATCCGTCGCAGCCGCCGGCATCGCCGGAGTCAGCGACAGCAGGGGAGGGCTCAGCCGGGGGTGCGCCGGCGTCGGCGGCCGGCGCCGAGGCGGTTCGGGCAGTGGCGGCACTGGCGGCGCTCGGCTCGCAGCTCGCGGCCGAGTACCGGGAGGACCCGGAGGGATTCGGCGAGCGGATGGCCGAGGAGGGCGCCCGCCTGGCCGGGCGAATCGAGGGCCTGGAGGGGATCGCCGACGCCGGCGCGAGGATCGTCATCCGGTCGGTGCTCGACAGCGAGGCCACGTCCAAGGCCCTCGAGGAAGGCGCCCGCGCGGTCGGAGACGTCCACCGCTCCCTGGTCGCGAGCCTCCCCAAGGGCGTCCGCCTGACCGAGGAGGAGATGCGCCTGCTCGAGGAGCGGCGGCGCGAGTCCGAGCGGCTGCTCGGTCGCGACTTCCGCTACGAGGTGCGGGAGGATGGCCGGGTCATCGGCCACCTCGAGGCGCAGGTGAGGGCCGCAGAGGTGATCCGAGCGGTGCTCGAGAACGTCGAGCGGGAGTCCGGCGAGATCCCCTTCGCGGTCGACCGGGACGGCCGCCGCTACACCCTCGACGACGACGACGATGCGGCGCTGGCACGGCTCGACGCAGATGCCAGGGTCCGGCAGGGGTGGGTGGTGGTCGAGCAGCGCGACGCCGGCGCCGGGGTGAGCTTCGGCATCGCCCGACCGGTGGCCGACCGGCTCGGCGCCATCCGCACGACCGCCCTGCGCAACCTCGCCTTCGGTCTCGGCCTGGTCGGCCTCGCCGCAGTGACGATGGTGCCGCTGTCACACCGACTGACGCGGCGGCTCGGCGAGGTCACCCAGGCGGCCCGAGAACTCGCCACCGGCGACCTCTCGGTGCGCGTCCCCGAGGGCAGCAAGGACGAGGTCGGCGAGCTCGCCCGGGCCTTCAACCGGATGGCGGAGGACCTCGACGGGCACCAGCGTCGGATCATCGAGGAGCAGCGCCGCCGCCAGGAAGACGATGTCGCGCGCCGGCTGCTCGACCTCGACCATGCGCGCAAGTCCCGCGAGCTCGAGGAGGCGCGGCGCTTCCAGCTGTCGCTCCTGCCCCATGTGGTGCCCGAGCACGAGGTCTACGAGATCGCGGTGGCGATGCGCACCGCCACCGAGGTCGG
>CAZKKP010000033.1:5372-16756 GCA_964553295.1 uncultured Thermoanaerobaculia bacterium
CGAGGTCGGCGGCGACTACTACGACCAGCACGGCCACGCCGGCGGACCGCTGACCGTGATCGTCGGCGACGCCACCGGCCACGGCGCCGTCGCCGGCACCATGGTCACGGTCGCCAAGAGCCTGTTCAGCGCCAGCACCGAGCCGCAGCCGGCGGCCTTCCTCGAGGAGGCGGCGACGGCAGTCCGGCGCATGGGCCTGGAACGGATGTGGATGGCGCTGCAGGTGGTCCGCTTCGACCGGACAGGGTTCAGCCTGGCCTCGGCCGGCATGCCGCCGGCGATGGTCTGGCGGCGCGCCGGCGGCGGGGTCACTGAGGTCCTGGTCCCGGGCATGCCGGTCGGCGCCGCCCGCGCCGGTGGCTACCGGGAGGAGAGGGTGGCCCTGGCCCCGGGGGATACCGTGCTGCTGATGTCCGACGGTTTTCCGGAGCTGCCCGACGGCGACGGCGAGCCCCTGGGTTACGAGCGCGCCCGCGACGCCTTCGCCGCCGCGGCCGGGTCGGCGCCCGAGGAGGTGATCCGCCGGCTCTTTGCCACCGCGGACGCCTGGCGGGCCACCGGCGCCCCGCCCGACGACATCACCTTCCTGGTGGTCCGGGTGCGCGAGCGGGGGTGAGGCTCACCGCTTCCGCCGCTCGCCGTCGAGCTTCTTCTTCTTCTTCGTCCTCGAGGCCGGCGGCTCGGCAGCCTCGGAGGGCTGGGGCTCGGGCGGAGGCGCCGGCTGGCTTGGCCCGATCAGGCGGATCAGGGCCGGCTCCTTGCCGACCAGGTAGCCGAAGGTGTCGCGAAACTCGTCGATCGAGACGCCGGCGGTGGCGGCCAGCTTGGCGACCTGGTGAAGGTCCTCGAAGTCGTTGCGTGTCAGTCTGATCATGTAGCTGCGCGCGATCCGGTAGCGCTCCGAGTGGATGTCGACCATGCGGACCCGGGTCTTGCCGGTTTTCGGGTCGATCATCTCGGTGAGGGGTATCGGCCGGAAGCGGTCGCCCTCGATGGTGATGAGCACGCCGCTGCCACCTTCGGCGAGGTACTGGGCGGCATAGAAGCCGAGGTCGCGGGTGTACTCCATGTCCATCGGGATCGGGTCGGAGCAGCGCAGCTCGTAGCCGATGTTCTTGGCTACCAGGGAGGTGCCCAGCCGGTAGCGGCGCATGCCCTCGAGCAGCCGTTCCTTGATGATGTCGGCGAAGTTGATCTCGGCCAGGCGCAGGTGGCCGTGGGCGTCGCGCTCGGCGCCCTCGACCTGGGCGAGGTCGGCGGGGTCGATGGCCTCGACGAGACCCTCGGCGAGGACCGCGACGCCATGCGGCACGCCCATGCTCTGGCGCTTGATCATGGCGCCGAGGATGGTATCCACCAGCTCCTGCAGGCGCACGGCGCCCTTGAACTCCTCAGGGATCAGGGTCAGGGCGGCGCCGGCCGCCTTGCCGATCCCCAGGGCGAGATGCCCGACCTTGCGACCCATGGTCACGACCAGGTACCAGCGCGAGGTGGTCTTGGCATCGACCATCAGGTCGCGGACGATGCTCACCCCATTGTGACGGGCGGTCTGGAAGCCGAAGGTGTTGCCCCCGAGCGGCAGGTCGAGGTCGTTGTCGATGGTCTTGGGGACGTGCACCACCCGGATTCGGCCGCCGCTCTTCTCGTTGAGCTTGTAGGCCGAGAACGCGGTGTCGTCGCCACCGATGGTGATCAGCCGGTCGACGTTGAGCCGGAGCAGGGAGGTGACGCTGCTCTCCAGGTGGGCCGCCTTCCTGGTCGGGTTGGCGCGGTTGATGCCGATGTACGAGCCGCCGCGGAAGTGGATCCGGCTGACCTCGCGGATGGTCAGGGGCAGGATGTGGTCGACGTTGCCCTCCATGATCCAGCGGAAGCCGTCCTGGATGCCGATCACCTCCGAGCCCGCGAGGGCCGCACGGATTGCCGCCGCGCCGATGACGCTGTTGATGCCGGGTGCCGGACCGCCGCCGGCCAGGATGCCGAGCTTCTTCACATTGGGGTTCATGGTGACCTCCACCACGTCGCGATCTCGCTTCTGGGACTGAGAACGCTACCACAGCTGGGCGGAGCGGGCGACGTGGACCATAATGTGAGACACGGCCGATGTCGGAGGTCGGAATGAGGGGAACGGGGTCCGTCGTGCGTCGCTGCTCCTGGTTGTGGACCGCCGTGGTCGTGCCCGTCCTCTTGGGCGTGGGCCTGACCGGGACCGTCGAGGCGCAGCAGGGCTGCGCCCCGCTGCCGCCGCCCTCCGGGCCGGTGGTCGACGTCGGACCGGCCCAGGCCGGCGGCCTGCGAGCCGTCGTCGCCGCCGCGGCGAGCGGCACCACGGTACGCCTCGCCGACGGGACCTACGACCTGGGCTGCGGCGACGCCGGCTGCCGGCTGGTCTTCTCGACGCCGGGAGTGACCCTGCGCTCGGCGAGCGGCAACCGCGACGCCGTCGTGCTCGACGGCGCTTACGCCACCAACGAGCTGATCTCGATCTACGCCTCGAACGTGACCATAGCGGACCTCACCCTCAGGCGAGCCTACGATCATCCGATCCACGCCAGCGGCAGCCCGGGCGGCCCGATCGCCGGCCTCCTGATCCACAACGTGCGGATCGTCGACCCGGGTCAGCAGGCGGTCAAGGTCAACCCGAACGGCGACGGCTTCGTCGACCACTCGACCCTCCAGTGCTCGTCCATCGAGCTCACCGACGTCGGCCGGACGCACATCCGCGACGGCTGCTACACCGGCGGCGTCGACGTCCACCAGGCCCGCGGCTGGCTGGTGCGGCGGAACTACATCTCCGGCTTCTGGTGCGACGACGGGCTGTCCGAGCACGGCATCCACTTCTGGAAGGGCTGCCGGGACACCGTCGTCGAGGAGAACCTGATCGTCGACTGCGCCCGCGGCATCGGCTTCGGGCTCGGCGAGACCGGCACGGCCCGCAGCTACCCGGACGATCCCTACCCCGGGGTCGGCTACAAGGGGCACATCGACGGCATCATCCGCAACAATTTCGTGGCGGCCGGCTCGAGCGGCCTGTTCGCGTCCCCGGACGGCTTCGACACCGGCATCGGGCTCGAGCAGGCCTACGGCGCGCGAGTGCTGCACAACAGCATCGCCTCGAGCCAGGCGCCGCTGTCCTCGTCGATCGAGTGGCGGTTCACGAACAGCGTCGTGGAGCTCCACAACAACCTCGCAACGTCGGTGCTGCTGCCGCGCAACGGCGGCAGCGCGACCGCGAGCGGCAATCTGGCGTCGGTTCCGGCGAGCTACTTCGTCGAAATCGGTTCGGGCGACCTCCACCTGACGCCCTCCGGGGCGGCGGCCGCGGTGGATGCCGGCGCCGCGCTGGCCGCGGGTCTGGCCGACGCCGACTTCGACGGCGAGCCCCGCGATTCGGCGCCGGACGTCGGCGCGGACGAGCTGCGCCCGGACCTGGTCTTCGCCGACGGCTTCGAGGACGGCGGTACCACCGCCTGGGCGGCGACGGTCGGCGGCTGATGGCCGCCGCTTTGGGTCCGGGCTAGACTGTCAGCGAAGCCCGTCCAAGGGAGGTGCCGATGGAGCAGCCGATTCGCCGCATTGCGGTCAACACCGGCGGGGGTGATGCCCCGGGCCTCAACGCGGTGATCCGGGCCATCGTGCTGGCGGCCCTCCACCGGGGCTGGCAGGTGCTCGGCATCCGCAAGGGATACGAGGGGTTGCTCGACACCTCGAAGATCATCCAGCTCGACCGGGACTCGGTGCGAGGCATCACCCACCTCGGTGGGACGATCATCGGGACCACCAACAAGGGCCATCCCTTCGAGTACCCGATGCGGATGCCCAACGGCGAGACCGTGCTGGTCGACCGCTCCGACGAGGTGGTGGCCAACGTCAAACGACTAAAGATCGACGCCCTGATCACGATCGGCGGCGACGGGTCGATGCGCATCGCGAGCCGGCTCGCCGAGAAGGGCGTGCCGGTGGTCGGCGTGCCGAAGACCATCGACAACGATCTCTCGGGCACCGTCATCACCTTCGGGTTCGACACCGCGGTGACGGTCGCCACCGAGGCGATCGACCGGCTCCACTCGACTGCCGAGGCCCACGACCGGGTGTTCGTGGTCGAGGTCATGGGCCGCTACGCCGGATGGATCGCCCTCAACTCGGGAGTGTCGGCGACCGCCGACGTGATCCTGATCCCGGAGATCCCCTTCAGCATCGAGCGGGTTTGCGACAAGATCATGGACCGCGAAGCCCACGGCCGCCACTTCGCCATCGTGGTCGTTGCCGAGGGCGCCAGGCCGGTCGACGGCGAGATGACGGTCAAGAGCTCGGAGCTCGGCCGCGAGGTGCTGCTCGGGGGCATCGGCGAGCAGGTGGCGAGGGGCATCAGCGAGCTGACCGGCAAGGAGACCAGGACCGTGGTCCTGGGTCACCTGCAGCGAGGCGGCGGGCCGACCACCTTCGACCGGCTCATCGCGCTGCGCTTCGGCGCGGCGGCGGTGCGCTTCGTCGAGCAGCGGCAGTTCAACGTCATGGTCGCCCTCGACCCGCCGACCGTCCTGGCGGTGCCGCTTTCGGTCGCGACCGAACGGATGAAGAGCGTGCCGCTGGACTCCGACACGATCCTCACCGCGCGCGATCTCGGAGTGTCCTTCGGCGACAGCCAGGATTGACCCGGGTGGTTCTGCGAGGGTCGTCGAGAGGGGCCCGAAGGGGCACCTCGGCGCTGCGGCGAGGCGTCCGTCTCACGGTCGCAGCAGCAGCTCCGCGGCGAGGCGCAGTGTAGCGCCGGCGCCACGATCTCCACTGCGAACGGTCGCTTCGAGATGTAGACTCCAATCGGGTGGCGGCGGTCGAGCGGCCGTTCGTGGCCTGCAAGGAGGAGCACATGGACGACGCGCTGCAGGATCGCTATGCACCCGAGACGACCTGCTTCGGCTGCGGGCCGGCCAACCCGATGGGGTTGCGGATCAAGAGCCGCATCGAAGAGGGGGAGGGGATCTGCCGCTTCCGGGCGGAGCTTCACCACGAGTCATTCCCGGGTGCGGTGTCAGGAGGCATCGTCGGGACGCTGCTCGACTGCCACGCCAACTGGACGGCAGCGCACCACCTGATGGTGCGCGCCGGTCTCGAGCACCCGCCGTCGACGGTCACCGCCGAGCTTCAGGTGCGCTTCCTCAAGCCGACGCCGTCGGACCGCGAGCTGGTCGTGCGGGCGCGGGTCGTCGACGCCTCGGACCGGCGGGCCACCGTGGAGGCCAGGGTCGAGGCCGACGGCGTCGCCACCGCCACCGCCCGGGCCGTGTTCGTCGCGGTGGGCGAGGGTCACCCCGCCTTCCGCCGCTGGTGAGCCCGGTGGTCATGAGCCCGGTCCCGTCCGCCCACCCCCTCGCCGGCGCCTACGCGCCGGTGCCGACGCCCCTCGACGGTGACCTCCGCCTGGATCGCCGGGCGTTTGAGGGGCATCTCGGCTGGCTGTCCGCCGAGGGCCTGGACGGCGCTCTGGTGCTCGGCACCAACGGCGAGTTCGCCTCGCTCAGCCTGGCCGAGCGCCTCGAGGTGGCTGCAGCAGCCGCCGACTTCGGCGGCGCCCTCAAGCTGCTGCTCAACGTCGGCGCCTGCGCCCTGCCCGAGGCCGTGGCCCTGGCCGAGGCGGCGGACCGGTTGGGCTACGTGGCTTTGCTCTGCCCGCCGCCCTTCTACTTCCGCTCGGCGCCGGTCGCCGGGCTGTCCGCCTTCTTCCGCACGCTGATGGGCTCGAGCGCCCTGCCGCTGCTGCTCTACCACATTCCCCAGAACACCGGCGTGCCGGTGAGCGACGCCCTGCTCGACGCCCTCGGCGATCACCCGCGGCTGGTCGGAGTCAAGGACAGCTCCGGCTCGACCGAGGAACTCGTGCGGCTGGCGGCGAGGTTCGCGGGCGGGGCCTACCTGGTGGGTCACGACACCCTCGTCTCGGCCGCCCTGGCGGCCGGCGGCGCGGGGAGCATCTCGGCGGCGGCGAGCGTGGCGCCGACCCTGGTGGCGGCGGCCGGCCGCGATCCGGCGAACCAGCGACGGCTGGATGAGGTGCGCGGCCTCCTCGACCGCTTCGGCCTCGGGCCTGCGGTGAAGGCTGTGCTCCGGAGTCGCGGCTTCGGCGCCTACCGCACTCGACCGCCGCTGGTCGGCCTGGAGACCGAGCGGGAGCAGGAGTTTCTCGAGGCCTGGCGCGCCCTGGAGTCGGCGGGTCGGATCGCGCCAGTCCGGTGATCGGGCGCACGCCCGGCGCCTTCCCGAAGCTGCGACAAGGTCTTATGATGGTTGGAGAGGGGAACGATGCCCAGACATCTGAGGACCTTGCTGATGCTGATCCCGATGGCGATGCTCGCTGCAGCGAGTGTGGCTCGCGCCGCCGAGGCGCCCGCGATCACCGCCGAGGAGGCGGGGCGCGTCGCTTCGGCCTGGCTCGAGGTGCTGCGGGCCGAGGGTTTCGACGGCGCCGATGTCGCGAAGCTATCTGCCGTTCGTCCCGTCGAGCATGACGACGGGCCGGTCGCCTGGGTGGCTGACCTCGAGCCACCGGGCTACGTGCTCCTGGCGGCGTCGTCGGCCTTCGCGCCGGTCAAGGCATTCTCCCTCGGTCACGGCTTCGACCTCGACTCGCCGGGGCTCGGCGCCCTGCTGCTCGACGAGATGGCCTCGGAGAGGGCGGCGCTGACTGCCGCCCGTCGCGAAGGATCGAGCCTCGGGGCGGCGCCCCACGAGCAGTGGCGGCCACTCCTCGAGGGCCGTCCCGACGGGGCCTCGAAGAACGCCGGGTCCTCCCGCGTCGATCCGATGGTGACCGCCCGCTGGGGCCAGTTCTCGCCCTACTCGGACCTCTGCCCCGATGCCTGCACCGGCCGCACCGTGGTCGGCTGCGTGGCCACCGCGATCTCCCAGGTGATGTACTACTGGAGGCATCCGGCGCACGGCTTCGGCAGCCACTCCTATCTCTGGGACGGGGACGGCTGCCCGGGGTACAGCCGCGTTCTTTCGGCGGACTTCAGTGATCCGTATGACTGGGCGAGCATGCACGACGAGGTGTTCCGCGACAGCCCGCCGGCCCAGCGGCAGGCGGTGGCCGAGCTGAGCTTCGAGGTCGGAGTTTCCGTGGAGTCCGACTACGGCGTCGTCGGGACCGGCGCCCTGGTCGCCAACGCAGTGACGGCGCTGCCGGCCTTCTTCGGCTATCACCCCGGAGTCAACCGGGTGAATCGTCGGGACCTGCCCTCGGACCACGACTGGTTCGAGGTCTTCCGGCAGCAGCTCGACCTCGGGCGACCGGTGTTGCTGGCCCTGCGCGGTTGGCGGGAGGGCGACCCAGGCACCGTCATCCAGCATGCCGTCGTGGCCGACGGCTACTTCCTGGGGTGGCCGAGCTACGTCCACCTCAATCTCGGCTGGTCCCACTGGTACGACGACTGGTACCTGCTCGACAGCATCGTCACCGGCTCGACCCACTGGACCCTCCTCGACCTGCAGTTCGCGGTGCGCGACATCGTGCCGGACGTCTGCGTGACGCCGCCGGCGCCGACGGGGCTCGAGGTCACGGCCGGGCCGGTGAGCTCGGGCCAGACCTACCGGGTGGGCTGGAGCGCCCTCGACGGCGCGGTCAGCTACGAGCTCGAGGAGGACCTCGACCCGGCCTTCCCCAGCCCCGTGGTCACCCGCACCAGCGGCCTCTTCCACCTGCTCGCCCACGAGGTGGAGGCGCCCGCCACCTACTTCTACCGGGTCCGGGGCAGCGGCGGCTGCGGCCACCACCTGTTGCCCTCCGAGTGGTCGCCGACGCGCTCGGTCACCGTCGCACCGGAGGAGGACCCGGGCCCCGACCCGGTGATCGGCCACCGCCGGCTCGTGCCCGGGGTGGCCCGGTTGGCCGGAGTCGGCGGCAGCGCCTGGCACAGCTCCCTGACTGCGGTCAACCGCACCTCCGAGCCGGTCGACGCCCTGCTGACCCTGCGGACGGAGGAGGGCGACCACGTCGCCGCGGTCAGCTTCGAGCCGGGCGAGCAGCGGCTCTGGGACGACGTCGTGCTCGACCTGTGGGGTGTGACATCGAGTGCTGCGGGCGCGGTCGAGGTTCGCTCGACCGGGCCGCTGCTGGTCAACCTGCGAACCTACAACCGGAGCGGCGGAGGCAGCTTCGGTCAGTACCTCCCGGCCTGTGGAGAGGCGGACGTCATCGGCCGCGGCGAGGTCGCGACCCTGGCCCCGGTGCGTGCCGGCTCGGGGTGGCGGACGAACATCGGTTTCGTCCAGCTCGGCGCCGACTCCTGCCGGGTCGCGCTCAGGCTCATGGGGGCAGACGGTGCGCCGCGCGGTCGGGTGCTCGAGGTCGTGGTGCCCGCCGGCCGTTGGCTGCAGGTGGGCAACGTCGCGCACGAGGCGGCCGCCGGCCTCCTCGAGCCGGGGCATGCGACGGTGGCGCCCCTGGACGAGGGCTGCGCGGTCTGGGCCTACGCCTCGGTGGTGGAGGGCGTCACCGGCGATCCGACGACCGTGCCGATGGCGGTCGACTGACGGCGTTGTCGGCACGGACGTCGAGGGCGATCTTGCCGAAGACCTCACCGGACTCGAGGAGGCGGTGAGCCTCGGCGGCGGCGGCGAGGGGCAGTACGCGGTGGATCACCGGCCGCAGCCGACCGGCGCGCAGCGCCTCGCCGAAGCGGCCGAGGAAGGCGGCGACGATGGCGCCCTTCTCCTCGTCCGGACGGGAGCGCAGGGTCGAGCCGACCAGGGTCAGGCGCCGGCTCATCAGCAGCCGCAGGTCGAGCTCGGTCCGGGCGCCGCCCATCAAACCGATCTGCACCAGGCGCCCACCGGTTCGGAGAAGGGACAGGTTGCTCGCCACCGTCGAGCCGCCGACGCAGTCCATCACCAGGTCGACGCCCTCGCCTCCGGTGGCGTGCTCGAGGGCGGCGGCGAGGTTGTCCGTGCGGTAGTCGAGGGCGATGTCGGCGCCGAGGGCGAGACAGCGGCGGCAGCGCTCGGGCGAGCCCGCGGTGACCGCGATCCGTGCCCCCGCCTCCCGGGCCAGGGCGATCGCAGCCGTGCCGACACCGCCGCTGCCGCCGTGCACCAGGGCCCATCCCCCGGCAGTGAGGCCGCCGAGCTGGAAGAGGTTGAGGAAGGCGGTCAGAAAGACCTCGGGGAAGGCGCCGGCCTCGGCGTCGCTCAGCGTCGTCGGCGCCGGCAGCACCGCCCGCCAGTCCACCACAGCCTCCTCGGCGTAGCCGCCGCCGGCGAGCAGGGCCATGACCCGGTTGCCGGGCGCCGGACTGCGGACGCCGTCGGCCACCTCGGTGACCACGCCACAGCATTCGAGCCCGAGGACCTCGGAGACCCCGGGCGGCGGCGGGTACAGCCCGCGGCGTTGCAGCAGGTCCGCGCGGTTGACCGAGGTCGCCGTCACCGCGATCCGGACCTGGCCGGGAGCGAGCTGGGGCGGCGAGACCTCGGCGGGGCGAAGGACCTCAGGTCCGCCGGGCTGGTCGAATACGATCGCGCGCATCAGGATCCCATGATACGGGAAGCGGGGCGCGGACGCGGGTACCCCCGCGCGAGCATCGCCCGCTCGCGGTCCGAAGAGAGGTGGGAGAGTGAGGTTGGATGGTTGGTGGGCCTGTAAGGCGGGCTCTGTGGGGTGGGGCAAGGTGGACACGGACCGCTGCAGAACGAGCGTGCGATCGGCGAACCGATCAACTGTGTAAGAATATATTTAATTTCTCATGTTCTGTCAAGCCCTCGCCACGCCGTGCCTTGCGTGTCGTGACCGCGGTCACGTCCAGGTCGTCAGCCGTCCGACGAGGTAGACCAGGCCGAAGCCGAGGAAGAACAGCATCCCGGCCCAGGCCAGGGCGCGCAGGGCCGGTCCCGGGCGATGGGCCTCGGGGGTGTGGTCGGAGGTCAGCAGCCTGAGATTCAGCCAGGCGAAGACCGGGGCGGTGAGGAAGGCGATGATCGTCGCCAGGTCGATCAGCGCGGTGAAGCGCTCGACGAAGGCGAGGATGAGCACCAGGGCCGCGGCCGAGCAGCCGACCATCCAGAGGGCGTGCAGCGCGCCGGCCGACACCCGGCGGCGGCCGAAGGCGAGGGCCTGGGACACCGCCAGCGATCGCGGGTAGGCGTCGATCACCGTCAGCGTGGTGGAGAACATCGCCGTCAGCGCCGCGGCGGCGACGATCGGACGCACCCACGGCCCGAGGGTCGCGGCATACAGGCCCACGAGCTGGCCGGCGAAGGCGACGTTGCCGGTGGCGAAGGTCTCGCCGGAGCCGTACATCACCAGGGCGCCGAGGGACAGGAAGATCACCGCCAGCACCGTCGTCAGGGCGTAGCCGAAGTTGAAGTCGAGCCGGGCCTCGTTCCAGGTCATCCGGCGGCCGTCGCTGCTCTCCTTGGCTCCGACCCAGAGGGACTGCCAGACCGAGAGCTCGATGGGCGCCGGCATCCAGCCCATCAGGGCGAGCAGGAAGCCGAGGTGGGCGAGCCGCCACGGGCTGTCGCCGCGGAAGCCCTCCGGTGCGACGCCGCCGTGGGCGAGTGCGGCCGCCAGGGCGGTCACGGTGGTGACGAAGAGGACCGCCATGACGACCTTCATCACCCGGTCGAGCCAGCGGTAGTGGCCGACCAGCAGCAGCGCGATGCACAGCGCCATGAGCAGGGCCGCCCAGGCCGCGGCGCCGAGGCCGAGCCCGAAGACGATCTGGGCAAGAGCGGCGGTGACGAAGGTGACGCCGGCGATGCTGATGACCGCGGTGACGACGTTGAGGCCCAGGAACAGGTACAGGTAGCCCCGTCCCATGGCCAGGTAGCCGTCGAGCAGGCTGGCGCCGCGAGCCACCGCCCAGCGGTGACCGAACTCGAAGAACGGATACTTGGCCAGGTTGACGGCGATCACCAGGCCGACCAACTGGAAGCCGAAGGCGGCACCGGCCCGGGTCGACTGCATCAGGTGCGAGACCCCGATCGCCGCCCCCGCCATCAGCAGCCCGGGCCCGAGAGCGCGCGCGAACACGGCCGCCCGTGATCTGAATGAGGGTGTGAGCGTCATCGGCGCACGCTACCCCAGGGCGGCCCAGCCCGCAACCCGACCGCAGCGAGTGATGACGGCACAGAGGCACAGTGCGGACCGTGCCCGCAACCGAGAACCGCTGAGCCGAGCCGAGAGTGTGTCAGGCATGGGGCCCATGCGCGCTCGCCGCCGGGATCACCGGCGCGGGCGCCGGCAGGCACTGGCTCGCACCGCGGCGCGCGGCCGACACGGGCGGGGACCGGCCGCGGCGCGATCCGGGGCGGGTGGTTTGGCGGCGTCAGCTTGTTCTCACAATATCCCCTCGACTTGCAACTAACGAAGACATCCCTTACTATTTTTT
>CAZKKP010000034.1:0-5728 GCA_964553295.1 uncultured Thermoanaerobaculia bacterium
TCATCCGCAACTTCATGTACTCGGATGACGAGCTGACCGCGATGTTCGAGGAGCTCTCCCCCGACGCCAAGGCGATTGTCCAGGGCTACACCGCCGGGATCAACCGCCGCGTCGCGGAGATCTACTCAAACTTCATGCTGATGCCCTACGAGTACTGGATCGGCAGCTTCTTCACGGTGTTCATGGAGAAGCTCGGCTACAACATCCTGCCCAAGCCCTGGACCGAGAACGACGTCCTCGCCTGGGTGGCGCTGCTGCAGCGGAACTTCGACCCCGAGGGCCGCGGTGCGCTCGGCCAGGTCGACAACTTCGTCATGTTCCAGACCTGGGCCCAGGTCTACCCGACCGAGTTTCTGGCGATGTTCTCGGACGTCCGCTGGCTGAACGACCCGGCGGCCCAGACCATGATCCCGGTCGGTTCGGAGAAGATCTTCGTCGAGCCGGCGCCGCGGGTGGGAGTGTCGCCGGACGCCTTCCCCGATCTCGGCGAGGCCGCCGCGCGGCTGCGGGCGCGCTTCGAGGACCGCGAGCTGGCGATGGAGGCGATCGGCGCCAACGTCAAGATGGGCAGCTACGCCTGGGCGATCTCGGGCGACAAGACCGCCTCGGGCAACCCGATCATCTACTCCGGCCCGCAGATGGGCTTCCCCCTGCCGTCGATCGTCACCGAGGGCTCGATCCGCGGCGGCGGGCTGGAGATCTCGGGCATGACCGTGCCCGGCATCCCGTTCATCATCATCGGCCGGACGCCCCACCATGCCTGGTCGATGCAGGTCGGCCACGCCCACACCCTGGACTGGTTCCTCGAGGCGCCTCAGAGCGTCCAGCTGCACCGGATGGAGACCGTCAGGCCGGCCGGCGGCCAGCCGGTGACCATCCCGATCTTCCGCAGCTCCCACGGCCCGATCATGGAGCCCTTCCCCTACAACCCGGCGAGCCCGCCGGACGTCATCCTGTCGTATGCCTACGCCCACTGGGGTCGGGAGATCCAGAGCATCGAAGCCTTCCTCAAGCTCGCCCGGGCCACCAGCATGGCCGAGTTCGACGAGGGCATCGAGATGGCGGCGGTGAGCCAGCACTTCACCTACGCCGACCGCGACGGCAACATCGCCTACTGGATGTCGGGCTGGGATCCGATCCGGGCGCCCGGCGTCGACCCGCGCTTCCCGCAGCTCGGCAACGGCCAGCAGGAGTGGACCGGCGAGCGCCGCGCGCGGGTGCACGACTCCAACCCCGAACAGGGGTTCTACGGTGGCTGGAACAACAAGGCCTCGATCGACTACAACAACGCGCCGCAAAGCGCCTACTACGGGCCCTTCCACCGGGCGCATGTCATCGACGAGTACCTGCGCAGCCATGACAACCTGACCTTCGACGAGGTGCGCGACCTCGCCCTCAACATCGCCACCACCACCAGTTTCATGGGTGGCGGCAACACCTGGTCCTTCGTCGCCGACCACTTCCGAGCGGCGGTGGCCGCTGACTCCTCGCCCGAGCGGGACGCCGCCGTCGACATGCTCGACGCCTGGGACGGCCACTTCGTGGCCGGTGGCAGCCAGGCGGCGTGGCGTGGCGGCACCCTGCGCGCCGACGCCTGGGTCCTGCAGAACGCCTGGGTCAACGAGGTCCTGCGGCTGACCTTCGAGGACGAGTTCGCGCGGTCCGGCATGGACTGGACTCGGGAGCCCAAGGACCGCCTGTTCAACGTGCTGGTGCGGCGGCTCGCCGGCGCCAGCGCGCCCCTGCCGACCTTCTACGACTGGTTCCAGGACAAGCTCGGCTCGGGCAAGCCGACCACCGCCGAGGGGATCATCGTGCTCGCCCTCGACAACGTGATCACCAGCATGGGCCTCGGGCCGTACAACGCGCCGCGCGGCGCCATCGTCTTCGGCCACGACCTGCTCGGCGCCCTCGACCCGCTGCTCGGCTCGAACTTTGGGCGGCTCCACTCGATGCCGTTCTCCGAGCGCTCGACCTACGCCCACGTCGTCGAGTACGGCGAGGACGGCCCGCTGCACATCGAGAGCATGTTCCCGCTCGGCGAGTCCGGGGCGTTCTACTTCAACGGCACCTTCGCCCCGACCGTCGACCCGAACTTCTTCTCGATGGTCCCGGTCTACGACCCGTTCATGCCGCGGTCGTTCCCGCTGTTCGACTGAGCCATGCTCATGCTCGACCGGACATCGATATCAACTGCACCGAGGATAGGAGGAGCAGGATGAGCAGACATTCAGGTGTGCGGCGGTTTGAGAGGGGACGTGCCCCGGGTGTCATCATAGTGACGGCTGTGGTGCTGGCGCTCGCCGCGCCGGCCGCGGCGGTCGACCTGTCGCCGTCGAGCGGGAAGTTCCGACTCAAGCTCGACACCACCGTGTCCTGGGGCGCGAGCTACCGCCTCGAGGATCCCGACCCTTCGATCATCAGCCCGTTCGAGGGCGGCACCGCGTGGTCGGTCAACGGCGACGACGGCAACCTCAACTTCAAGAAGGGGGACTTTTTCAACAACGCGATCAAGGCAACCGTGGACCTGGCCTACTCCTATGAGGGCTGGGCCAACCACCGCGCCGGCTTCTTCGTACGTGGCAGCTCCTTCTACGACTTCGCCCTCGAGGACAGCTGCTGCGAGCGCACTGAGCTCACCGAGGAGGCGCTCGACTGGGTGGGCAGCCGGACGGAGCTGCTCGACGCCTACGCCTGGTGGCAGTTCCAGGTCGGCAACGGCGCCGGCCAGATCCGGGCCGGCCGGCAGGTGCTCAACTGGGGTGAGAGCACCTTCATCCCGGGCGGCCTGAGCGTGATCAACCCGGTCGACCTGGCGGCCATACGGGTACCCGGGGCCGAGCTCAAGGAGGCATTCCGGCCCCTGGGCATGGTCTGGGCTTCGGTCGACCTGTCGCAGAACCTCTCGCTCGAGGGCTTCTACCAGTACGAGTGGGACGAGATCGTCGTCGACCCGCCGGGGACCTACTTCTCGACCAACGACTTCGTCGGACTGGGCGGGCAGCATGTGTTCCTCGCCTTCGCCAGCTTCGCCGACACCGGCGAGTCGCCCTTCTTCGTGCAACCGCCCAGGGACTACCCGTTCATGAGCGTGCCTCGCAGCGCCACCCGGGAGGCCGATGACGGCGGCCAGTACGGCCTCGCCCTGCGTTGGTTCATTCCGGCCTGGAACGGCACCGAGCTGGGCTTCTACTACCTCCACTACCACAGCCGTCTGCCGACCATCAACGGCATCACCGGCACCGTCGCCGGCGCCCAGGCCGCCCAGAGGGACGGCGCCGCGGCGGCGCTCCTGGTCTACGCCGCGGTGGGCGTGCCCCCCGGCGTCAGCCCCGAGGTCGACGCCCTCGCCGCCCAGGCGGCAACGGCGGCCGCCACATCCACCTACGCCCAGACCGCGAGCTGGTTCACCGCCTACCCCGAGGACATCAAGCTCTACGGTCTGAGCTGGAACGCCCAGCTCGGCACCTCGGGCGTCGCCTTCCAGGGCGAGCTGTCGTATCGCGAGGACGCTCCCTACCAGGTCGACGACGTCGAGCTGCTGTTTGCCTCCCTGTCGCCGATCTCCCCCTTCCTGGCGGCGAACAACCAGGTCGCCCCGGGCGGAGTCGGTTTCGAGACCGAGATCGACGGCTTCCGTCGGCTCGACTCCTCCCAGCTGCAGTTCACCCTGACCAAGGCGATGTCCAACATCCTCGGCGCTGACCAGGCGATCCTGCTCACCGAGTTCGGCTTCAACTGGGTCTTCGACATGCCCTCCAAGGACGAGCTGCGCTTCGAGGGGCCCGGCACCTACACCAGCGGCAACCCCCTGCAGACCGAGGTCGGCGCCCACGTCGGCAAGGAGTGGGAGCGGCCGGAGCACTTCGCCGACGACTTCTCATGGGGCTATCGACTGGTCGGTCGCCTCGACTACAACAACGCCATCGGCGCCTGGTCGGTGTCGCCCCGGGTCGCCTGGCAGCACGACGTCGATGGCGTCTCGCCGGGCCCCGGCGGCCCGTTCCTGGCCGGCTTCCAGGCGCTCACCCTCGGGGTCTCCTTCGACTACCAGAACGCCTGGCAGGTCGACCTCAGCTACACCGCCTACTCCGGGGCCGGCCGCCACAACCTGATCAGGGACCGCGACTTCCTCGGCGGCTTCCTGAAGTACTCGTTCTAGGGTAAGGGAGGCATGACGATGCGCAAGAACTCGATGATCATCCTCGGCTGCACCGCGGTGCTCGCCATCGGCACGATGGCGACGGTGTGGGCCGAGCTCACCCCTGATGAGATCGCCAAGCTGGGCACCACACTGACGCCCCTCGGCGCCGAGAAGGCGGGCAACGCCGACGGAACAATTCCGGCCTGGGAGGGCGGCATCACCAGCCCGCCGCCCGACTTCAAGCCCGGGCAGCACTATGCCGATCCGTTCGCCGCCGACAAGGTGCTGTTCACGATCACCGCGGCCAACATGAAGGACTACGCCGACAAGCTCACCCCGGGGCAGAAGGCGATTTTCGCGACCTACCCCGACAGCTACAAGATGAAGGTCTACCCGACCCGTCGCAGCGCCTCCTTCCCGCAGAGAATCTATGACAAGACCAAGGAGATCGCCGCCACCGCCCGACTCACCGAGGGCGGCAACGGCGTCACCGGCGCGATCAACGGCATCCCCTTTCCGATCCCGAAGAACGGCCACCAAGCGATCTGGAACCACCTGCTGCGTTACCGCTCGGACAGCGCAGCGCGGACCATCGGCCAGGCCGCACCGACCCGCAGCGGCAGCTTCACCCTGGTGCAGTTCCGCGACGAGTTCTACATGCAGTACAGCATGGCGGGCAAGACCGAGGCCGACCTCAACAACCGCATCCTCTTCTTCAAGCAGGAGGTGATTGCGCCGGCCCGGCTCGCCGGCGGCATCCTGTTGGTTGCCGAGACCATGGACCAGGTCAAGGAGCACCGTAACGCCTGGGTCTACAACCCCGGCCAGCGCCGGGTGCGTCGCGCCCCGAACGTCGCCTACGACAACCCGGGCACCGCTGCCGACGCCATGCGCACCTCCGACCAGCTCGACATGCTGAACGGCGCGCCCGACCGCTACGACTGGAAGCTCGTGGGCAAGAAGGAGATTTACATCCCTTACAACGCCTACAAGATGCAGGACCCGTCGGTCAAGAACAAGGACATCCTGACCCCGCTGCACGTCAACCAGGACCTCGTGCGCTACGAGCTGCACCGGGTGTGGGTGGTCGACGCGACCCTGAAGGACGGCGCCCGCCACCTCTACAAGCGGCGCACCTTCTACCTCGACGAGGACAGCTGGCAGATCGCCGCGGTCGACATCTACGACAACCGGGATCAGCTGTGGCGCGTGTCCGAGGCCCACATCATGAACTACTACGACGTGCCGGCCGTATGGACCTCCCTGGAGGTCCACGTCGACCTGCAGGCGGGCCGTTACCTCGCGATCGGGCTCAACAGCGAGAACCCGCCCTATGAGTTCAACATCCAGCGGACCCTCGAGGACTTCACCCCGGCCGCGCTCCGCCGTGCCGGCACTCGCTAGTCGCCTCGACCATCTCCGTGGCGACCGGGCCGATCTCGGCCCGGTCGCCGGTTCCGTCGGCCGGGCGGCTGCGCCCGGCCTGTCCGATTCCGAGGGAGGACCTGCCATGCGATCTCTGCAGCTCTGTGCGTCCGTGTCGCCGGTGAGCCGCCCGGTCGCCGTCGCCGGTCGGCTGGTCGT
>CAZKKP010000034.1:5738-6686 GCA_964553295.1 uncultured Thermoanaerobaculia bacterium
TGGTCGTCGCGACCGCCGCCATCCTCGCCGTGCTCCTGCCGGTGGCCACGGCCACGGCCGACGACGGTGACGACGACCTCGTCTGGGCGGTGAAGGCGCCGCTCGCGCCGCACTCCCTGCTCGTCGACCTTGCCGCCGCCGGCGGCCGACTGGTGGCGGTCGGCGAGCGCGGCCACATCCTGCTGTCGGACGACGGCGGCGCCTCGTGGGCGCAGGCGGCCGTGCCGACCCGGTCGAACCTCACCGGCGTGTTCTTCCTCGACGGCGATCGGGGCTGGGCGGTGGGCCACGACGCCGTGGTCCTGCGCACCACCGACGGCGGCGAGACCTGGGAGCGGGTGTACTGGGCGCCCGAGGACGAGAGCCCGTTGTTTGACGTGTGGTTCGCCGGCCCGGACGACGGCTTCGCCCTCGGCGCCTACGGCATGTTGCTGGTCACCGCTGACGGCGGCGACACCTGGGACTACGGCTCCCTGGAGGACGTCGACGCGCACCTTCATCGGCTGACGCAGGGACCGGACGGCACCCTGTACATCGCCGCCGAGGCCGGGGTGCTGTTCCGCTCCCTCGACGACGGCGAGACCTGGGAGGAGCTGCCGAGCCCCTACGAAGGCTCCTTCTTCGGCGTGTTGCCCCTCGAGGAGGATGTACTGCTCGCCTACGGGCTCCGCGGCCACCTCTATCGCTCCGAGGATGGCGGCGAGAGCTGGACCGAGGTCGACACCGACACGACCTCCCTGCTCAGCGGCGGCGTGCTGCTGGAGGACGGCACCGTCATCATTGTCGGTCTCGGCGGGGTGGTCATGGTCTCCCGCGACGGGGGACGGACGTTCGCGTCGCCGGAGCCCGAGGACCGGCGCGGCATCGGCGCCGTCCTCGAGGGCCCATCGGGGACGGTGGTCATGGCGGGCGAGTTCGGCGTCAGGACGGTCGCGGTCACCGACCTCG